>JAVVWU010000008.1:0-43213 GCA_036651955.1 Kiritimatiellia bacterium | reverse complement strand
AGTCCGCCTAAAGACGCTCCGTGATTAAAGTTATTAACGATTAACGTCCCTTTCACTACTATTGGACTTTTATTATACGTAGAACTTAACTTCGCCGCTGAATTTGAAATATCCAACGTCGCCCCCAACGACACCTCCGTTGTTGCACCAGTATAAGCGCCGCCTGACGTCGGACGCGTATTCACCGCGGTCAAGATGAGCTTGCCTGCGGCAACGTCCAACTTCCCATTGCCCGACATCACGCCTGAATAGGTAAGCGTCCCTGGACCCTTCTTCGTGACTCCGCCATTGTTGGTAATGTTACAGGCGATTTCGCTTGTCGCGGCAGAGACGGTTACGTCTGTTGCATTGGCGAGCGTGAGCGTTCCTGTCGTCAGCGTGCCGCCATTGAGCGTCATCGCGACTTTCTTCCCCTCATTTCCGCTAACGCCGAAAGTTGCCGCCGTGCAAGTCGTCGCTCCTCCGATAAACGCCATTGCACCTTGAGTCACCGTCGTATGATCCAACGTCAAGCTCCCTGCTCCAAGCTTCCGCAACGTACCACCATTCAAGCCAATCGTTGTGGGCGAGCTTCCATTTGCAACCGTAAAGGCGAACGTGCCGCAATTCACGGTCAATGTTTTGCCCGAGGCGCTCACCATCTCCAACGCTTTGACCGTCACATTCTGCCCAAGAATAATGCTATTCGTTGTACCCATATTCTCCACAACCAGCGTGTCCAAACTCACTGCCGCCGTATCGATCGTCAACGTTGCATTGTTAATGCCAGCGAAGTTGACACGCACCGTTCCAGAGGTCGGCGCGGCACCAGTAACACCCGTCCATTGCGCGACCGTTGACCACTTGTTATCCGCCTCCGTTGCGGTTGCCGTCCAGACCGTTTGATTCGTAATGTGCAGCATATAACAGCTCGTGCTCGGATCTTTCTCAACGCTTACCGTGACACTCGCAGGCTTCGTCGGCGGAAGGTTCACCGTAACGGTCGCATCGGTGCGTCCTGTTAACTGACGTGTAATGGTGCCGGAGACTGTCCCGTAATCAAAGCGGGAAAGATCCAAAGTCAACGTCTTTCCTGAAGCAACAAAGAGCGGACCGCCGCTGATATCCACCGCCGAATCTTCCAATGTCACGTCCGTATTGATTTGCGTCTTACCGCTGTTCACAATCTTGCCGGCTCCATTGCCGCGCGTCAACGTGATTGCATTTCCGGTAAAGGTCAGCGATTCATATGCCACATCTGTAGCGCGGTTCACCGCCACCGAAGCCGCTGCCGTGGAATTCAACACCACCGCAGCACCGGCGACCGGTTCTGCAACCGCCACCGCCTCTCCAGTCTTTGTCCACGTAGCCGCCTGATTCCACGTTTGCGAAGCAGTAGCATCTACCGTACGCGTATACGTCCCCGCTGGCGATTCGTAAGGGAACGCTTTCGCTAACGCCCTCATATTCGCCACCGACAACATCGTGCCATTGTATAAACGCAAGACATCCATCGTCGCCCGTTTACCCTCTGCATCTGCTGCCTTTACAAGCCCAGTACTCAACACACCGCCATAAATGGAGCCGATTTGAAAACCGCCGCCCAAGACGATATCCGCGTCAGAATGATAAGTCGTCCACAGTTCGCCATCCAAATAAATGTCAAACTCCCTTGCTGATTTTTTAACGAAGGCATAGAGATGCCGCTGCGTTGTGGCATGTGGTACGGTCATTGTTGCCAATGTTTGATACGCCGCACCATTCAGAGATTTCACCAGCATCACCTCTCCAGCCGTTTCACCACTGACAAGCGCAATCGCCGATTTTCCTGCGGCATTACTTGCTCCAAAGGCAAGCAGAACGACTTTTGGCGTCGAAGGAACCGTTGTGGCAAAGACTGCCGTGAACGTACTCGAATAGCTTGCATCTCTATAAGGCGTCCATTTACCAACGATCAGTTCAGTAGCATCAAAAGGAGGATTTTCTCCATCCTTTACCACCGGCGTCGTATCCGATCCTACACTATTCAGATTCCCGTTAAACTCATAATCCCATGTCGCCACATTACCGTCCAATTGAGGCTCAAAGGTCAGCGTATGGACATTGTCCACAGCGGTATTCGTAACTGGAGTAATTCTCGTTGTGCCATCTTTACGGTAAATTTCAATCGTTGGCGTTCCGCTATAGCTCAACGTAATCGTACCGGAATCAATCAGCGGTATCTCGTTAAACTTCAATGTCACATTTGCACCGCAAGCGATAAGCGCCGTCGGACGCCGTTCGCCAAAATTAGCGGTAAGTGTTACGGCACTTTCGGTCGTCAGTGTCACCGGAATCGTGAGGACGTCATCGACCGTGAGCGTTGAATTCGCCGTCACGGTCAACGTGGCAGTGCCAGTAGTAAGACTCTTTAACGTTGCAAAAGGAATAGTTTTACCGCCACTCGCATTACTATCAGTCCAGACAAGCGTCGAGAACGTTTGATCTCCAGCCATCGTTGCGCTGAACGGTGACACCGGAACATAAGGTGTAAGCGTCAATGTGCTATTTGCAATCGTCGCCGTCGCCAAAAGACCGTTCAGAAGAAACTCTGTTCCGACAAGGCTCTCCGCTGTCACGCCAGTGGCGACAGGGAAGGTTGCCGTCGTCACCGTCGTATCGGTCGTGACAGAAACGGTGCCTCCGGCGACAAATCCGGCGAACGTCACGGCGCGCTTCGTGCCGAGCGTCAACGTTCCTGTCGCCCCCTTCTTAAGCGTTACCGGTGCCTCGGAAGCAGAGAGATCCGCCGTATTCACCGTCAACGTCTTACCCGCTGCAATCGTGTATGCCGTAAACGGTTCGAGTGTATTGATTGTCACATCGCCAGTAATATTTAAGGTGGATGTTGTAGCCACGCCCGGCTTTACCGTCGCAGCAGAGAAATCACCGCTTGCCAATGTCACCATCGCGGCACCGCTTGTGCTGTTCGTACCAACGCCACCGCCGATAATCTCATTCGTGTATGTGCCGCCGTTCAGCGTCACTTCCGAACTTCCCGTCGTTACCGAACTCGTTCCTTCCGCATAACCACCGCCAACAATTTTCTGAGTAAACGTCACCGCATTTGGTGCCGTCACCGACACCGAGGCTTTATCCGACACTGTCGAGTTTGTTCCATTTGGGTGAGTACCACTTCCCAACACTGCACCGCCACCAATCAACGTCCGTTCAAAACGTTGAGTTCCCGTCTCTCCCATTACGTCAATTATAATGGCAGTCGAACCGTTCACAATATGATGCGCCACTTGATTACTTTTCCACATTCCGCCACCGACAATGTACCCCTGCTTCAATCCCGCGATAGCGGTAGCAGTCGCAGCACCAAGAACTTTCTTTACGGTCACGCTCAACGTCGCCTTATTATCGGTAGCTCCATACGTCGTTGTACCGTCATGACCATTGTAACCACCGCCTGCAATCGTTCCCGTTACGTTCGCCTGATCTCGAATGACAACGGCGAGATTTCCTTTTAGCGTAGCGCCCGGCTTTCCATTTCCATTTCCGCCAAAGACATAGTCTGCCGTGCCGCCTGCCATATCAACAAGAATATTTCCATCAATATTGGCTGCCGTCGAGCCTTCCCAACTGATACCATTACTACCACCATGAATAATATTATAGCTTCCACCTAACACCTTGAGCCAAATGTCCTTGGTAATTGCACCGCCTTTATCAGGGACACCGCCAAAGATTTCGGGCTTCCCTGTCGCACCGGTGAAATTGACGACGACCGAAGCTTTACCGTTAATCGTTTGAGCATAAGCTGCATTAAGCCCGTATGCTGTCGTTGCCGTTGGCGTCGCCCTCTCTGCCGTTGTCGGCTTCGTGACACCGTTCCAAGCCGCTGTTGTCGGGACAGTAAACGTCACTGACTGCGGATAGCCGGGCAAATCGGGCGTTGTGAAAGTCCCTGTAATAGCGGAACAGTCCACCTTCCCAATATTCGCAATCGATCCACCTGCCCCTTGCGTAATCGTCACCGCAGCACCGTTCAAGTTCTCAGAAACAATTTTCAGCAAGCCCAACGTTGCGTTCGTATCAATATTTAATGTCGCCCCGGGCTCAAGCGTAATCGTAAGATTTGTAAATGTATCCGCCGTACCCGCCTCTCCCTGGTGACCGTCAGCAGCGAGAATCGTACTTAATTGATGCGGTCCTGCACCGATTGGAGCCGCCGTCCACGTTTTCGTTAAGAAAAAAGTCCCGGTATTGACAATCTGAATACCTGCAATGCCTCCACGAGCTCCACCATCATTGCGCGTTTTAATCGTAAGCGCCGACGAAGTTAAATTATCAACCTTGAGATAGTTCACGCTTTCGCCCAAGGCATAAAACGTGTCGCCACTTTTTGATTTTCCCCACGCAGTAGTACCCACTTGCGTTGTGCCGACAGTCGTACCATCGCTTGTCGAACCGCAATAGTTCGTATCGTTGATTGTTGCATAGCTAAACTTTTTAGCGTCCGAATCGGTCGAGAAATAGAGATAAACGGTATAGTTCGAAAAGGGAATCTTCGTGAAATCCACTGTCGGACCGCCCCCATCATCCAAATAACCGTAGAGCAATCGATCTTTGACTCCGTTGTTGCCAACCTCATATGGATTCGCAATGTGCGACAAGGCAATCGTTGCCGTTCCTGTCGTCTCAAGCGTTCCAGTTGATAATAGCGCTTTAACCGGAGTCGCTAACGTTGTATTACAAGGAACATCGTTCCAAAGAGTTCCAACAACGGAATGCGCTCCATGATTAAGCTCTTTATAGCTAGCGTTGTCGCTTAATCGAGAGTCTGCCTTATTATTATTACGCTCCGATCCGCCGGGGAAGTTGACGTTAATACTTTCGCCGGCGCCATAGGCGAGGGAGGCACAGAGGCAAAGCCCGACACAGAGGGAGTACAACAGATTTTTCATTTCTTTCTATCCTTTCATCGACGTACACAGGAGAGCGCCCGCGCTCTGAATATGAATAAACTACTATAGTTACCCCCCCGTCAACTATTCTTCCAGTGACGTGCCGGGAACTCCGCAGGCGAGGCGCCTATCCCCCTACGCGCCGTTGACGCAGAGACCTCCGGAGGCGTGCGAAGGTTGGCGTGCATGTGAAGACTCAGGCAGACTGCGCGCCGGCACGTGCGTAATCTTCGTGTCGGCAGGTAATTCTACTTGCGATGAGGAGGGAGCGTTTGATACTATGCACGCATTCGGCGCGATAGCCAAGCGGTTAGGCAGAGGACTGCAAATCCTTTTAGATCAGTTCGACTCTGATTCGCGCCTCCATAAATTAAGACTCCCGAACATTCGGGAGTCTTTTGTTTTAGCGGAGACGCTGACGCTTACAGAAATTCTTTGAAGACGTTGGCGACGACAGGTCCAAGCAAGATAATAATCGTCGCAGGGAAGATAAAAAGCAAAAGGGGAAAGAGGATTTTCGTGGGCGCTTCGTGGGCAAGTTTCTCGGCGCGTTCAAAACGTTCTTGTCGAGACTGTTCGGACTGAATACGCAAAATTGTACCGATACTGACGCCGAGTTCGTCGGCTTGAATGAGGGCGGAGCAGAGCGTGCGGATCGGTTGAAGGCGGACGCGTTCGGCAAGGTTCTTGAGAGCGACTTTACGCGTGGTGCCGATTTGGATTTCACGCATGACGCGGAGGAGTTCCTCATTGAGCGGATCCATGGCACGGCGTTCACAGTTGCGCTGGACTGCGCCCATAAAGTCCATACCGGCTTCAACGGAGAGGGTGAGGAGATCGAGGACAAAGGGCAAGGCACGAATAATACTTTTCATCCGCCGATTCCGCGCAGAGCGGAGCCATTGCAACGGCCACATCCACGCAAAGAGCGTTCCGAAAATCCACGGAAGAAGGGCAGAGGAAGCGAACGGAATAAAGAGGAGGGCGAGAAGAAGCGTGGCAACGGCAGGGACAAGGAGTTTGAGGGCGACAAATTCACGTCCGCTGAACAGACCTTCATAGCCGGCGCCCACGAGTTGCCCTGCGGCGGCTTGTATGGTTTTAGTAAAGAAGGGGCGACAGAGCAGCGGATCAAGGTTGGGCGCGAGGGGAAGGAGGAGGCGAAAGACGAGCGGCACGCTCCGCACCTGTTGCCGTCCATCCGCAAGGGTGACGTAGGTCATTTGAGTGGCATAGCCTAAACTATAATACGCCAGACCGGCGGCACAGAGTGCCCAAGCAAGAACGGAAAGCCAAAAGACAACGCTATTCATACGTCAATGGTCACAATCTTACGAATCATCCATGCTCCGAGCGCAACAAAGCAGCTGACTGCCACCAATGTGATTGCTCCGGAGAAAGAACAGATAAAGGGAATCATTAAGCGCGGTTTGAAGAGCGTCATACCAATGCCCAAAAGGAAGGGCATCGCACCAATAATCAATCCTTGCAAACGACCTTGTGCGGTTAATGTCTTAACGTGCTGATGAATCCTGATACGTCCGCGAATGGTGGCGGCAATCGTATCGAAAATTTCGGTGAGGTTGCCACCGGTACGTCGGGCAATGTCAATGGCGGTAATGACGAGCGTTAAATCTTCACTGTTCATCCGCTGGTCAAACGCTTCAAGCGCTTCGTAGAAACTCATACCGACGCGCATTTGCTGAAGGAAAAGAGAGACTTCCTGTTTCATCGGCGCCGATGTTCCTTCGGCGACCGACTCAAAGGCTTGGTTGATTGAGAAGCCGGCGCGCAGAGCGTTGGACATCATCGGAAGGGCATCGAGAAGCTGGAGGTCGAAATGTTCACGACGACGACGGCGGAGAAGATTCACAATCATACGCGGAGCACAGAAGGCGGTGGCGGAAAAAAGCGCTGCCAGCAGAAGTCCGGAAAGCAGGAGAAGCGGTTTATCAAAACGGCAGAAAGGGAGCATCACAAGAAGGAAAATCGTTCCTGCCGCCATCCAGCCGAGTTCCATGAGACGGTGTGCCGGAATGAAAAGGAACATTGATTCGAGCGTCTGCGTCATTTCATCTTCATAGGTATCGGAATACGTTCGCGCACTGTCAGCGAACGACGAGGCGAGCGACCACGCCAAACCGCCGGCGGCAAGCCCGGAAAGAAGAACAGAAAGCATCACCCAAAGGCTCATTGACGCCCTTCCGGTTGGAAGAGGCTCGGATCAAGCGAAAGACCGCGCGCCGAGAGTTGATCATAGAAACTCGGCATCGCACCGGTTGCCGTCAGATTGCCGACAATGTGTCCGCTTTCATCCACGCCTGTTTGGCGAAAGACAAAGAGGTCTTGCATCACAATTTGTTGCCCTTCCATCCCCATCAGTTCAGAGACGGCGACAATGCGACGCGAACCATCGGACAGACGCGATTCCTGCACGATGACTTGCACGGCGGAAGCGATTTGTTCGCGAATGGCACGGGAAGGCAAATCAATGCCCGACATCAGAACCATCGTTTCCAAACGTGAAATTACGTCACGCGGCGTATTGGCATGCACGGTGGTGAGAGAGCCATCATGTCCGGTATTCATCGCCTGAAGCATATCGAGCGTTTCACCGCCACGGCATTCGCCAACGATAATCCGATCGGGGCGCATTCGCAACGCATTACGCACAAGGTCGCGAATCGTGACAGCACCTTTTCCTTCGATATTGGACGGGCGCGATTCCAAGCGCACGACATGCGGTTGATTCAAGCGCAATTCGGCGGCATCTTCAATGGTAAGGATTCGATCGGTCGATGGAATGAAGCTGGAGAGAACGTTAAGGAGCGTTGTTTTACCAGATCCAGTGCCACCGGCGACAATAATATTCTTCCGTAAGAGAACGCAGACGCGCAGGAAATTGGCAATCGCATGTGTCCACGTGCCGTATTGAACAAAGTCTTGTTCCGTCAGAACGCGTTTGGCGAATTTACGAATGGTGATACAGGGGCCGATGAGCGACAGTGGCGGAATGATCGCATTCACACGCGAACCGTCGGCAAGACGTGCGTCCACATACGGCTGGCTTTCATCAATACGCCGCCCCAAAGGAGCAACAATACGTTCAATCACCGCCATTACACTGGCATCATCCATAAACGTTTGTTGCGTGAGTTCCAACCGTCCTTTACGTTCGACATAGACTTTCTGCGGACCGTTAATCATAATTTCGGTGACGCTGTCATCTGCCAAAAGGCGTTCGACAGGTCCGAGACGCACCGCTTCATCGTACAATTCATCGACGAGCGCATCGGCATTCAATCCGCGCGGGAGTGCTTTGCGTGCGGTGACTTCGGCAAGAATGCCGGTCAACGTTTCCCGCACGCGTGTCTCTAATTCAGCGGCAGAGACGGAGGACGTTGACAGCCGTTTCAAATCAAGCCGTTTAATCAATTCCTCGTGCAGCTGTTCTTTGACTTGATGACGAATCGCCGTCAAAGGGTCAATGGCGGCTTCAACGTCAACAGGTGGCGCAGAAGGTGGCGGCGGAACGGGAGCGGCGACTTTTGCCGGAGCGGCAGAAGCGGACGTGTGTCCTTGAATCCGAAAGACGGTCGCACCGACAGAAACAATGGAGTCCGCTTTGAGGCACGTCGTCGTGGCGATCAGCCGTGAATTGACCGACGTTCCATTGGAGGAGCCTAAATCTTCAATCCACGCCTCCGTCGGCGTAAGAATGAGTTTGGCATGAAGTTCACTGACACTCGCATCTTCAATCCGAATGGCACATTCGACACTTCGCCCGATACAATAAGCGCCGCACGGCAACGAGATTTGTTGTGTCGGACGACCGGGAAGCGCCAAAGTTAACGTATAATCCATATCGCCCTTAACGTTTGCGGAGAATCGTTTTCTGGCGGAGTTCGTTCAGCCCCTCAAGGGTTGTGCGAATACGTTCAAAATTGACTTGCGGGAGTTCCTTCTCATAATGCAAATCTTCGGGATTTCGCAAGGAGAGGGTCAGACGTCCGCGCATCTGTTCGGCAAAGGTCAGCACCTCGGCTTCATGCGGCGAAACTTCCAGCGTCACCAGCCCATAGTTGCCGCTTTGCGCATTGGCAGTCAGCGCCGTTTCTTGACCGGTCGCCAAAACGAGTACATCTTGCAAAATCGTCAACGTAACCAACTCCGTGGCGCCTTCGACCTTTTTACTGGGCAATGTAAACGTCCCGAGCACGTCAACATGATCGGTCGGACGCACCATATTACTGACACTGGCAGCACCGGAAACGGAAATTGAAATTGCGCGCATTTTCGGATGAAGCATCGAGGCTAATCCGCCCGCTTCGGGTGCGCCGCCTTCGATGTCGGACCACAGCAACGGTTTGCGCGCTTCCACGCCCATCGCCAATCGCCGTCCGACCAATCGCAAAGCAATATTGCCTTCCGGCTTAATCACCTGTCCGCGCAACGCACGTTCGGGGAAGCTCAAGATGCCTAAATCGTCCTGCGTCAGCTTCGTATCGGCAGGCAACGCCTTCGCAAGCACGACGACTTCAATGCGGCGGTTCTGTTTATCAAACGCCTCTTTTTCCCGAGCAAGATCGCGCTCTTTTGAAGCGATATATTGCCCCGAAAGAAAGGCGGCAAGGAGACCGATCAAGATGGAGGCGGCAAGAATAATTTTCTGTTTCATTGAGCATCCTTCGTAACCATCAGAGCGACTTGCGTTTCGTGTTGCAATTCAACAGCGGAAAGGAAAAGCGTTTCCTTCCCTTTCTGCCAAACGCCTTCGGAAAGGCATTTCCATCGTTGCGCGGTGGCAGCGGAAGCGCCGGCTGCCATCACGTCGGCACGACGTGCGGAGGTCGTCCCACTGACAAAGCGCGAATGCCGCAGCTCCATCACATAATCACAGCTGATTTCAAGACGCGGGAGATCGTCTGGATAGACGCATTGCCCCTTCAACTTTCCCATATCATCTTCAAACACGTAGACCATTTTACCCACGGTCAACAGTTTGCCACGCGCTTTGCGTAAAGGTTCGGCAGAAGCATAAGCGGGGAGTTGCCACAGGTGCGCGACCACCGCGACGCCATTCACCGTGAGCCCTTGCGTGAGCACTTGCTGCGCTCCAAGCCGTTTCAAAATATCTTCCGGCGCAGGATTTGTGATGAGCTGAAACACTTCTGCGGCAAGAAGCCCCGCAATCGCCAAAAAGGCGAGGAGCAACGCTTTGCGAAACCACACATTGTTCGGTAATAAGTGCATACCATCAGTATAGCACAGCGTCTTCTCTCGCTATTCCCATAATCCTGTTGTGGCAGGGAAGGTGACCGATTCACGCAGGCGCACCTTTTCCCGTCCGTAAATCAACGCCGCGAACGTCGGATCCAAGAGCATCGCCTCCTCGCGCGTCATCGTTTTTATGCCGAGCTCCGCCTCGGGCATATCACGCGAAGCGAGCGTGTAGTTGGAGGACGGAAGCCGTGAGGTGAGCGTCGGATGAAACGTTTCAAGCGCGGCGAACGCGTTGATACGATGAAACGGATCGGAACGCGTTTCGGCATGCTGCGTTTCATCCGCCCACCCTTCGGTGGAACGGGTCAGCGCGGCGAGACCGCTTTCTGCACGCACCTCGCGCCGAAGAAACTGCTGATGAAGACAAAGGCGCACCACTTGCGTCACACCGGTAATCAAAATAACAAAAACGACCAAGGCGATGGTTAATTCTGCCAACGCTTGTCCGGCGCGCGACGATTTGCCGGCGGCTAACCGTTTGCGTACGGAAGAAAGCCAACGATCAATGCTCATTATTGCCCTGTCAATAGACGCGTAATCAGACGATCGGGCAATCCTGCCGCTTCAATCTTACGAACGGCAGACTCAATATCGTACTCCACACGGCGATATTCAATCGAAAGTTTCGTCAACCCTTCCATCGTGAAAATGAGATAGCAGGCTTTCGGAATACCATCGCGTGGCTGCCCCACCGACCCGACGTTAATAAAATAATTGCCTTGTTCCAAAAGTCCACTGGCGGCACCCAGCTTAAAGATTTGATCGCTGGCAGCAGGACGTTGAAAAATACATGGCACATGCGTATGCCCGTGGAAACAGACGCGCGTATGCTGTTCCTGAAAACTGTCGGCGGCATCCATCGGATCAAAGGCATAACGGAAACTCGCCGGATTATCGAGCGTCGAATGCACCATGGTGAAGCCCATCACCGTTGCCGTCAACGGCAACTGATGAAGCCACCGGCTTTCTTCTTCACTGATATTACGCCGTGTCCACTCAATGACACTGGCGGCATGCGGTTGGAAATCGTCGAGATTGACCGCTGCATCTGAACAGTAAAAATCGTGATTCCCCATCACCGTCTTGCACCCCAACGAACGAATCCTTTGAATGCAATCACTGGGAGAGGCATTATAGCCGACGACATCCCCTAAACAAACGAAGTCGTCAACGCTCTGCGCTTTGGCATCTGCAATGACTGCTTCAAGAGCTTCAATATTCGCGTGAACATCTGAAATAATGGCATATCGCCGAGCTTTCGCCATAGCCCCTACCTTAATTGCAAGATTGCCGCAGCGATTGTGAGATCAATCGGCGTCGTAATTTTGGGGTTCGGTGCCGTCCATTTGACTAACCGCGTCTGTACACCGGTCGCTTCAACAATGGCGGCATCATCGGAAAAATCGCGCGTCTTATCGGCGCCAAACTGCGCATAGGCGGCTTGCAACTTTTCCACTTGAAATGCTTGCGGCGTTTGCACCGCCCACAATGAGGCACGGGCGGGCGTCGATTCCACAATCATTCCGGCACCGACGATTTTAATCGTATCGACACTGGGATGCGCGGCGATACCGCTACCGAATCGTTTCGCATATTTTAACGTTTCGCTGATGAGTTCAGGAGAGACACACGGCCGTGCGCCATCGTGCACCACCACATAATTCGTATCGGCATCAATTTCCTTCAACGCCGCCGCTACGGAATCTTGGCGACGCGTGCCGCCGACCACCAACTTTTGCAGTTTGCTGATACCAAACATTGTTTGGAGTCCGCGCGCCGCCGCCAGCTGATCTTTACGCACGGTTAAAATAATCTTGCCAATTTCACTGCACCGTTCAAACGCGAGCAACGACCACGCGACCACCGGTTTAGGTCCGAGCGAAAGAAAACATTTGTCGAGATCTGCGCCCATGCGCGTACCTTTGCCAGAAGCCAAAACGATTGCTGTTACCATAATAGAGCCTACTTGTTAGGAGAGATGTGGTGGCGTCCGCTGAATGACCATCGCGGTACGAGCCGGAATATAAAGACGAATGGCAAAGCAGCGCTCATCCGCACGATCAATGGTTGTCAGCGGAAACGTTTGCCGCTGAGCGATGCGCCCAAATCCGCCAAACGGTTCGGCATCAGTGTCAAGGATGTGAACATAATCTCCGGGCGGTACGAGTACAGGATAATTCGTGAGCGAACGCTCCGAATGGAAGTTCATAACAAAGAGCAAATCGCCTCGCATGAACACCAGCAATTTGTCTTCATCACTGGCAAAAATACGCCGAGGTGCAGAGTCTTTCAACGCTCCGCTGTCGGCAATCATCTGCATCATTGCTTCATCAAAATCGCCTAAAGATTTGAAGTAAAGCTTCGGATTATCGCGCAGCGACCATTGCCGCCGCGCATAGTGGTAACTGTTCCCATTGCCCTCACGGGGGAAGTCAATCCATTCCGGATGACCAAACTCGTTGCCCATAAAATTCAGATAGGCGCAACAGCATCCGAGTGTCGCCAATCGTGCCATCTTATGAATGGCAAGTCCACGATTCACTTGTAAATTATTCGAGCCGAGATGCATCGCCTCGTACATCTCTTTATCCATCATCTGAAAGATAAAGCTTTTACCGCCCACTAACGCCTGGTCATGCGATTCGACATAGTTCACCGTCCACTCATCCGCACGGCGATTCGTCAGCTCATGCCACATAAAACCAACTGACCAGTCTTCATCACGAACATCGCGAACAAGCTTAAACCAGCACTCCGGCACGCCCATCGCCATCCGATAGTTAAAGCCGACGCCTTTGTCCTCACGCGGCGCACCAATGCCCGGCATTCCGCTCACGTCTTCGGCAATGGTCAAAGCATCCGGACGCACCGTATGAATCAGCTCATTGGCAAGCACCAAATAAGTATAGGCATCTTCATCCACCGACGAATCAAAGTACATTCCGTAGTTGGAGAAATCCACGCCTAACCCATGGTGCAAGTACAGCATCGAAGTGACGCCGTCAAAACGGTAGCCGTCAAAATGATATTCATCTAACCAGTAACGGCAGTTGGACAGCAAGAAGTGCAAGACATCGGTCTTGCCGTAATCAAAGCAACGCGAATCCCACGCATCATGCCATCCGCGCGAACCGTCATGAAAATATTGATACGGCGTACCGTCAAACATCGACAGCCCATCACGTTCATTTTTCACGGCATGGGAGTGGACAATATCCATAATCACCGCCAGTCCCAACGCGTGCGCAGTATCCACCATCGCCTTCAATTCTTCCGGCGTTCCAAAGCGCGAACTCGCCGCAAAGAAGCTCGACACATGATAACCGAAGCTCCCGTAATACGGATGCTCCATAATGCCCATCAGCTGAACGGTATTGTAGCCCGCCTTTTGAATCCGCGGCAGAATGTTCTTGGCAAATTCCGTATAGGTGCCAACGCCTTCCCGTTCCTGCGCCATGCCGACGTGCGCCTCATAAATCCGCGGTGCCTCCGCCGGACGAACAAAAGACTTTTTCCAGCGGTACGGCTTCGGAGGATTCCAGACCTGCGCGGCAAAGAGTCCATTCTTTTCATCTTGCACGACACGGCGGACATACGCCGGAATACGTTCGCCACGTCCGCCGTCCCACCGCAGTTCTAATCGATAGAATTGCCCATGTTGCAACGTCTCGGCAGCACCACGCCATTCAAAGACATCACGCCCCGGAAGGCGGACAGCTTCAAATTCGGGAAGCACTTTCCAGTCCGAGAAGTCACCGACGAGAAAAAGCTGTGTCGCGTGTACCGCCCATTCACGGAAGACCCACCCGTCCGCCTCACGATGTAAACCGTAAAACTCATGCGCACTGGCAAAGTCCGCCAAAGACGACGGCGACGACGCGCCACCGGTCAACCGTGAGATGCTTTCTTGCGCATGCTCCGCACGTCGTTCAATGACATCGGCATAAGGTGCGAGCCATGGATCCTCCAGCAGATGCGTACGCAATGTTGCCATTTAAGTATTCCCTTCGGTCGTCACAGGAGCGCCGTCAAACAACTGTGTCAACGGACGTTTCAACATTTCTTCATAAATCTTAATGTACGATGCCGCACACTGTTCGTGATTGAACCGTGCCTTGGCATCTGCCATCACGCGCGCCACTTGAGCTTCGCGTATATCGGTGGGCAATCGATAGAACGTCATCGCTTGCGAAATCGCCCACTCCAGTCCTTGACTGTCATAGTTCGAGAAGGGGAAACCGTTGCCCTTATTCTTTTTCACATCGATCAGTTCCACCGTGTCGTGCAATCCACCCGTATCGTGGGCAATGGTGAGCGAACCGTAAATCGGCGCGACCATTTGCGGCAATCCGCACGGTTCAAAAAGCGAAGGCATCAACGTAAAATCACTGGAGGCATAGCCCAGCCGCGAAATGTGTTCGTCGAAGTCGCACACCGCCAGCCGTCCATAGAGATTATGGAAACCAAGAATATCACGGAAAGCCTGTTGATACGGTCCATTGGCAACAATCGCAAACTGAATATTGTCATCACGATATTTCTCAAGGAGATGATAGAGAATATCGGTCAGCAGTTGCGGTCCCTTCTGCACCGGATCCAATCGCGACGGCCAGAAGAACAGCGGCGCATCGGGGTTCTTAAACAGCCCCACCTTCTCTTGAAACTGCATCTTATTGCTAATCTTCGCCGCATGGTGCGTCCGCGTATCGTAATTGACCTTGAGATTCGGATCCGTCTCCGGATTGTAGCTTTCATCCGGCGCATTAAGAATGCCACACGCACAGCCGGCACGATATTTAGAGATCACCTCTTCACGAAACTGCGAAGGGATAAAATCAAACCATCCATTGACAATTTCTTTAAGGAAGGTCGGCGAAACCGAATTGATATAGTGCGCAGCAAAAACACCGGAAGTCAAAAAGTCCACCGGATTATTATCGTGCGACTCAAAGTAATCATAAGGAGGACGCGTGTAATACAAGTTCGGCCAAAATTCCGCCGCATCAATTCCGGCATACTCCACATCGCCCAAGCAACGGTGTACCGTGTGAATATTATGAATCGTGAAGAGACACGGAATCCCCAAACGACGCGCCGCCGCCGGAATCAATCCGGTCATCCAGTCATTGCAATGAATCAAGTCCGGCTGCACTGTCGGAATAATGTTATTGATCACCTCACGTTGAAACGCCAGAGACAAGTGCGGATTTTCCTCACCTTGCGAATAGACGGTGTCGCGATAATAGAAACAACGATCTTCTGCGAGGTGAATACGTGAATCGGGCAAATGCGCCTGATACGTCCGCAGTTCATCGCTAATCAACCGCCCCACATCGACATGAAACATTCGCCGATAGTGCGGCAATGCCACATGGACATCGGCGCCTTGCTTAAACAGGCTCGCCACGAGACTCGCAGACACGTCTGCCAAGCCTCCTGCTTTCGCGCTCAACTTGTCCGCCATATTCCCCATACCGGTCGGAAGATAAGTAATCTCCGGCGTCACAATCAAAATACGCGGTTTACGTTGTCCAATCTTAGTTGTTTGTGTCATAACGCTCCATTATTGATGCTGTTTCTCGGCACTCGGCTCCGAGGGGGCAGATTCCTCCGGCCATAACGCTGCACGCAACTCATCCATACGTTCGCGATTCGCCTTTAAGAAAGTCTGCTGTTCTTTCACTTCAGCAGTTTCATAGCCGGCTTTGACAATTTCATCGTTCAACGCTTCCAACTGACGGAGCAACTCCGCTTTACGTTCGCGTAGTTTCGTCAGCTGAGCGGAAGACAATTTTTCGCTCCGCACCATTTGAATCACACGGTGCGACATCTGTTCGTTATAGTTCTGCCGTAGCAGATACTCCGTTTGTACACGACCAGCAGGCGATGGCTCACGTTCGATGCGTTCAGCAATTTTCGTCTCTTGCTGCGCGGCAAATTTCGCCACTTCCGTCGCTGCGAAAGCTCCGCCGCAAACGCTCATCGCCATCACGAATAACAACTGTTTCAATGAGAACCTCCATGTCACAATACCTTAACGGTTTAGAGTATGCCTTAAGACAAGCAAAAAAGCAAACATTTCCTTCATTTCGCACCGTTCAGCACTTGCAAAAACTGCAAGAATGCTTTACGCTTGCGCCCATCTCTCTACTCTAAAAGGACAACTATGCGATTCTATACACTTTTCCTCGCGATCATTGGATTCTCTTGCCTGCTTCAAGCGGCTCCTCTCAAAGTCGCTTGCATCGGCGATTCAATCACCTTTGGAACGGGACTTCAAAATCGCGCCCAAGACGCCTACCCCGTCCAACTCCAAAAGCTTCTCGGCGCCACCTATGAAGTTCGCAACTTCGGTAACGCCGGACGCGGCATCTATCTCCACTCGTGGCGTGGCAACCAGCGCCGCGGTTACCGCTATATGGCAGAACACCAAGCCGCCCTTCAATGGAAACCGGACATTGTCATCTGCAATCTCGGGATCAATGACAACGGCGAATTTCTGCAACAAGAACGCCGGAAGCCCGGTTCCTTCCGTGATGACTACATCACCTTGTTGAAAGATTACGCCGCCCTCTCCTCTCATCCTCAATTATGGGTTTGGG
This sequence comes from Kiritimatiellia bacterium, assembly GCA_036651955.1. Taxonomy (GTDB): domain Bacteria; phylum Verrucomicrobiota; class Kiritimatiellia; order RFP12; family DVOR01; genus Spyradenecus. The sequence continues at coordinate 26,397 of JAVVWU010000008.1, read as the reverse complement.
GTAAACTCGCTCCGCTCGCCCCCCGTCAGAAATTCTATCGCAGCCCCGAAGCGTTCCTGATGCAAACCGCCATTGCCCAAGCCGCTCAAGCCGTTCAGGCAAAAACCATTGATATGCAGCAGCCGCTCCGCGAAGTCTTTACCACGCACCTGCCCGATGCCATTCATCCCGATGTGGAAGCCACACGGCTCATTGCCCAAGCCACCGCCGAGGCGCTTCTTCAAAAAGCGGAACCGCCGGTGACGCTTCCGAAAGAGATTGCACACACGGCAGAAGTGTGGCTCTGCGCCGGACAATCCAATATGCTCTTCACCCTCAAAGAAGGTCTGCACGCCAAAGAAGAAGCCGCCGCCACGCGTAATTGCAATATTCACGTCTGGGATTACCGCACCGGTCAATGGATCAAAGCCACGCCGCAAAACGCCGGCAACCTTTCCTCCGTCGCCCTCTCCTTTGCCATTCGCCGCGCAAAAACGGTACACAAACCGATTGCCTTGCTGATGGTCTGTCAAGGTGGCACCCCCACCGAATCGTTCTTGAGCGAGCCAACGCTTGCCGCTGTCGATGCCACAGGTACGCCGCGCTATCCCACCTTACTCAAGACCGTTACCAATCGTCGTCCGATTGATGTCAATGAAGACTTTCTCCCCGTATGGTGCGCCAAAGAATATCGCCGCCGTCTCAATGCCGAAAGCGCGGCATGGGCGACCTCCTACCTCTACGATCACGGCATTGCCAAAATCAAACAGCTTCCGCTGACCGGCATCTTATGGTACCAAGGCGAATCCAATGCCACGCGCAATATCAGCCCCGACACACCGTTACCCACACCTTACTTGGAAGAAACGCTCCGCGCCGTCATCTCCGAACTCCGTCCGACCGCCGATACACCGTTCCTGATGGTCGGCTTACCCAAAATGAACCGCCCGTGGGAGCCGTATCGCGCCGCACAGAAAAAAGTGTGTGAAGAAAGCGGCGCCATTTACCTCGACACCTTCGGCGCCGATCTTGGCGAACTGAACAATGTGCATCCACGCGATAAAGTGCCGATCGCAGAAATGGCAGCCGACGCCGCCCAGAAAGCGCTTGCAAAGCAATCGATGCGCACGCCCACCTTCTCCCGTCCACGTCAATAGCGGCAAGGCGCTTACAGGCGCCTTACCCAACAAAAAAAGAGACCTCGAAAGAGGTCTCTTTTTTTAAGATTGGCGCAACGCTTAGAGCGCGGCGGCAGCCTTTGCCACAATGTCCTTGAAGCCCTGTGCATCATTGATCGCGAGCTCAGAGAGCATCTTGCGGTTCATGATGATACCAGCCTTCGTCAGACCTTCAATAAAGCGGGAATAATTCGGAACCTTCACATCGCCCAATTCACGGACAGCGAGGTTGATACGGTTAATCCACAATTGACGGAATTCGCGTTTGCGAAGCTTGCGGTGCCACGTCGCGAGACGCTGGGCACGATTCACGGCTTCAGTTGCCAAACGGAACTGTTTGCTACGGGCACCGTAAAATCCGCTGGCAAGTTCCAGACGGCGACGGCGACGTTCGCGAGATGCGGGTGCGTTAGTAACTCTCATTTTCTCTCCTGTAGGTTAGGCCTGAAGCATACGGGTGACCGACTTCAGGAGGCCACCATCTACGAGTGCTGAACCACGGAGATTGCGCTTACGACCGCGAGTTTTATAGCCATTCAAATGGCGTTTTCCTGCTTGCGTACGCATTGCTTTACCCGTGGCCGACATTTTGAACTTCTTAACAGCCGCTTTCTTCGTCTTCATCTTCGGCATAATGTGATCCTTTTATGCAGTTTGTCCGTATCGGTGGCAGTCAGCCTGAAAGCCATTTTCAACGGAAGTCCGAATACACTATCACATTCTCAATCGCCGCTGCAACTCCATTCCGCAATTCAGTCCGCGCAAATCGTCCATGGCGAGCATCCTGCCCGCACTTCCGCGCCCGTCAACTATTATGCAATTTGCGTTCCGAATCGCACGATTTCTCTCTTTTATTCACACGAAATACCACCTCAGTGAGGTAAACGGTCAGGGTCAGTGAGGTACGAGCTCTACCTCACTGAGGTAGACGGTCAGGGTCAGTGAGGTAGACAATCCGCCTCACTGAGGTAGACGGTCAGACTTGTATCTTTTTGAACTTCTTATGGGAAGAGAAATGCGCTCGAACCGTGCGCGCTCGACTGGAAACAGCGAGCGCCTCCGCTGCTTTTCAACGGAGGCGCTCAAGATGAGAGAGCAATACTATTTGAAAGAAGTCGGCAGAGGATATCACGCAGATGCTTCAACAAAAAGTGCCGCGCGGCACTTTCTGCTCTCTTTAGCGGATAATCGAAATATAAGCTTCTGAAAGTGCCCGCGCAAGTGCAGTTGCCACCGTCGCCGCGTCATAGTTCTCGGGCAACGGTTGAACTGCTTCCGAAGCCGGTGCATTGGGAATTGACAGGCGAACAGAGACGCGTGCGCCTTCTGCCCCTTCCTCAATACAGAAACGCTCAAGCGAAATTCGCAAAGGCGTTGTCCCCGTAAATTGAGAGGCTTTCGAAAGAACGCTTTCGACAATCGTGTCAATCGGCGCATAATACGTCAACGCACGGTAACGCGTGACGGTTCCATCACTATGAAAAATCAAAGGCGATGAAGTATAGGCGCGTAAATCACCCCCCATACGAACCACCAGTTTAGACGCCTTCACGTGATAAGCGGAATGTTCAGGCAAACGCAACGTATGCTTCGAATAAACAATCGTGATGCATCCACACAAAAAACAGCAAAGTAAGAGCGGCATTAACATTTTCATAGGAAACTCCTTAAGGCATAGCGAAGTAGATTATTCATCATCATCGAAAAAGAGGCGTGAAGGCCGATCACGTAATGACTGCGACAAAGCTTCTAATTGCGCCGACGTACGATTGAGCGACTCCAATGTTGCTCCAATATCATTGACCTCTACGTCACGACGCGTCTTTGAAATAATCGCATTGAGATTTTCAAGCACTTGATCCATTGACGTGAGCGTTGTTTGGACTTGCGTCAACGTCGAATCGGTGGAGTTCGTCAGCCGTGGCACTGCTGCACGAACGGCATCCGACGTTTCCGCCAAATTACGAACCAACGTTTGAAGGTCGGCACTCAAGCGATTCATATCGACCTTGTCCAACGTTTCGGCAATTTTATTGGTCTGTACATTCAGCGAATGAACCAGTTCTTTCACCGAGGCGGAAAGTTCGGGAACTTTCGACTCCGTCACCGCACGATCAACATTTTGAGCCAGCGAGGTAATCGCATCCATTGTCTTGGGGAAATCAATCGAATCCAATCGCCGCGCAATGCTTTCAATCACATTCATCAACGTTTGAATCGAATTAGGAATAGACGGGATATAAATATGCTCGGGCATCCACGGCACGACCAAAGGTTCATCATTCGGTAAATCTGCCGGACGGAGGAAATCGAGGTTCACAAAAACAACGCCGGTAATCCCTTGCAAATCAAGCTTGGCACGCAATCCACGAACCACCATCGCGGAGACGCGTTCTGTCTCAAAATCGGGATAACGTTTGAGGTCAAAAGAACAAACCACACGGATATACGAAAAGGCGCGATGCAATTTGGCACTCGCATTCCCTGAGTCAATCGACGTCCCATAGGTACTTCCGGAAAAGCCAATGCTTTCAATCGTTCCGACCTTGACACCGCGAAACTTCACCGGTCCGCCCACATCCAATCCTTGAACCGAAGAGGCAAAGTACGTCTCAAAGTAAAGTTTCTGCGGAAACATTTGCCCGCCACCGAACAAGATACATCCGATTGCAAGCAGAACAAATCCTGCAAGAACGAAGATGCCAATAGCGAAATACTTTTTATTTTGTTTCATAGAAGCTCCTTACGAAAGTCATCACTCTGCCTGACGATTAAAAAAGGCTCGAATCGCCGCGTGCGGACTTTCCTCGCGCAAATAGGCAGGCGTCCCTTGATCCAAGACACCATTCGCGGCACGATCCAAATAAATCGCACGATCGGCAATCGCCTCAATGGAAGCGAGCTCATGCGAAATAATTACAATCGTCATTCCCAGCCCACGCGAAAGGCTGCAAATCAGCTTATCCAGTTGCGCACTCGTCACCGGATCCAGTCCGGCACTCGGCTCATCAAGAAAAAGAATCTCCGGATCTAACGCCATCGCACGCGCAATCGCAGCGCGTTTCTTCATACCACCTGAAAGATCTGATGGCATCATCTCACAGCGATCGACCAAGGCGACTTGTGCCAACTTCATCCGCGCAGCAACTTCTCGAACGTCACGCGGTAACGTCGTAAATTCTTCAAGCGGCAACAGCACGTTCCCAAGAACTGTCATATTGCCAAAGAGTGCACCGCTCTGATACATCACACCAAACGTGCGCAAAATGCGTTCGTAATCCGCACCCTGTGCAGACGTATAATCTTCACCTTTGATCCGCACCGTACCGGAAATCGGCGGAACTTGCCCAATCATGTGCTTCAACAATGTTGACTTGCCACAGCCCGATCCGCCTAGAATAAAAACAATCTCGCCCTTGTTCACCGACAGATTGATATCGTTCATAATCGGCACGCCGTTATAACCGGAAGCGAGATGTTCACATTGGATCATGACTTCGGACATGATTACCACCCCATCGCGTAAAAGACCACAGAGAAAACGCCTTCAAGAATGGCAATCAGCATTATCCCCACGACCACCGCCGTCGTCGTTGACGTTCCCACCGCGCCGGCATCGCGCCCCGCGTGCAGTCCGAACCAACAGCCCACGCACGAAATCACAAAGCCAAAAATAAATGACTTACAAAAGCTTCCGATCAAATCTTTCAAATGGACAAAGGACTGTAACTGATTCATATAATAAGTGGTCGAAAAGCCCAAAATACTCATCACCAGCCAACCGCCTAAAAGTCCTGCCAGCGTAGCAAAGAGCGCAAGTGCCGGAAGTGCCAACGTCCCCGCCACCACACGCGGAAGTACAAGAAAACGAACCGGCTGTAATCCCATCGTCTCCAATGCGTCAATTTCTTCATTGACCTGCATCGTGCCCAACTCTGCCGCGAAAGAGGAGCCACTCCGACCGGTAACTAAAATCGCCGTGATAATCAGCCCTAATTCACGCACCAGCCCGATACCGACAAGTCCACCGACAAAGCCTTCGCCACCAAACATCTTCAACGGAATCGCCGACTGAAAGGCAAGAATCAGCCCAAGCAAAAATCCCATCAGCATCACCACCGGCACCGCTTGCACGCCACTCCGATAAAAGGCGATACGGAAATCCGCCCAACGGAAATGATGCGGGGCAAGAACGGCGCGAAAAAGATACCAGAGGACTTCACCTAAATAAGCCGCCGCCGCGCGTCCACGCAGAACTAAATCATACGTTCCCTTACCAAGTGCTGAAATCGGATCCAGCCGATCCGGTGGAGGAAGCCGTTCGGCATTCGCTTCGGCAAGCGCCGCATCATAGTCTTTAAGTTGTCCTGCAACTAACTCCGAAAGCCCCGAGAAACTCCACCCCATCCGTTGCAAAAGCCACAAAAAAGCCACGCCTGCGCCATCAATGCGCGTCACGTGGCTAATATCAAGCATCCGCGCCGTTTGTTTCCGCAACGGATAAAAAGGCTCTGCACGGCAAAGAACGGCGACCGTTTCCTTCGTGAGTTCTGGCGGTAGAGCCATTGCAGAACGATTTGTCATCTTATTGAATGCGTCCTGACCGGCGTTTGGCGGCATCGGCACGCTCCCGTTTAATACGAGAGAAAAGCGAAGTCATCTCTTTAATGTTCGCCGCACGATTGTTGAAAATAAGCTCCAAATAACCTTGCGGCATACGGCTATTACGCCCCATCAGCGTTTTCGCATCCACCGCCTTAAATCCGCTGGGAAGCGTTATCAAAAAGGCTTGTGCAACGGACTTGTTATACACCTTAGCCGCAGAGGAGTTGGACGAAAGAAAGACCATACCATCTGCCATAAGCCGAGACTCAATCGCCACACGACGCTTCTCAAACTTGACTTTATAAGCGGCAATTTCTTCTTCCGTAAGCAGGTCAAAATCTTCCGTCGCCGAACTTCCGTCATCCTCTTCGTCCTCTTCATCGGGCTTCGCGCCTTGACGCGCCGCTTGTGCGACATCGGTCGCTTTCGCGTCTGCAGCACGTTCCTTCATCGATTTTTGAGCCGCGGGACGCACATAAGGAATTGCTTTAGGCTCCGGCTTACGTGTCGGCGTATACGTATAATCAGCTTCTTCAAAAAGCGCCGTCGGATCTGTACTTGTCGGCTCCGTATTAAACCCGCGATCCTTTGCCGCCTGCTCCTTTACCGCTTTACTCTTTTTCTGTGCGGCAAGTTTCGCGTCAATGGCAGAACCTTTAGGCGTTGCGGGCGCAATTCGCGGTGCTGGCGTGTCCTTCAATTCCGGTGCGTCATCACTCCCTATGGTTGCACCGTCGCGATCTGAAACGCGTCCACCGGAAGCCGCCGGATCTTCTGCGGCAGCTTTCGCATCTGCGGCGGCCTTTTCACTCGAGCCTTTATCCGCGGAAGCCGCAGGGGCGACTTTGAAACGGCTCGCAACACGTCCATTGACAAGAATAACATTCCCCTCACGCGACACAACATAAGGCGCTTTAAGGAACAAACCATCGACGAAAACGACACCCGACGTCGTACGCTTCCCCTCTTCTTTGCCGAAAAGTTTAGCAGAGACATCCGAAACGCCTTCAATGGCAAAAGCGAAAGACGCGCCCATCAAGCCTGCGCAAAAAAGAAACCGTTTCACCATCTGTCACCTCTCTTCTACCAAAATAAAAAGCCCCGTCCAGACGTATGGCCTCCCTCTCTGGAAGCCCTGAGCGTCCAAGTGACGAGCCTCACTTCGCCTTCACGGTGCTTGCGCGCCATCGTGCGAAATTCCAGCTCATCCTAAATACCTGTAGGCCAGAGAATTGTCAGCCAATTCGCGTTTAGGACAGGGCCCACTTTCTGCTGTCGGCGAACCGACAAATCTTTTTCACTGACGGAGAGGATCCTACGCCTGCAAGCGTTCAATCCGCATCGCGAATTTCTACCGCCAGTTCCTTACGGAGTGCTGCCACAATCTTCTCAAACGCACCATTCACCTCAACATCTTTAAGCGTGCGTTCTGCAGATCTAAATTCCAACGAATAGCCCAAGCTCCGTCGTCCAAGCCCCATAGCCTTCGATGTGAAGATATCAAAGAGTGCGATATCGGTCAATTCTACCGGCGCATATTTCCGAATGGTCTTTACGACCGTTTCATGCGTCAACGTCTCAGGCGCAATCATAGCAATATCTTTACGAATTGCTGGGAATTGTGGGACGGCTTTCGGATGCGGTAAGGTTTCAAGCCCCTTAATCAATTGAGCAAGGTCAATCTCGGCAACCACAAGTGGCGTATTCAGACGATATTTGTGGCGCAACGTGGCAGAAAGCGCCCCCATCAATCCAATCCGTTTGCGTCCCAAGCAAAGCTCGACCGCAAACCGTTCCGCAAATGCCGGATGTTGGCAAGGGAAAAAGCCAAACCGCGGTGCGTGAAGCCGTTCACAAAGCGCTTCAATCGCCCCTTTCAGCCACAGCAACGCTTCTTCCGCGGAAAGCGGCGCACGTTTCGACACCGCATCACGTCCAAACGGCCCCATCATTCCAAAGGAAACACGTTCGCCCTCTACCGGCGCACCTTTATCATCGGTACTAAACACGCGCCCGATTTCAAACAGCGCACAATTCTCAACTTGACGTGCCGCATTGCGTCCGAGCGAAGCAATCAACTGAGGCAACAAACTATCGCGCATCACACCGCCATCCGCCGAAACGGGATTCGGAATTGTTAACCGATGCGTTGCCAAAGGGTCAAAACTATCAAGTTCCGCTTTTGACAGAAACGAATAATGCATCGCCTCAGTAAAGCCCAACGCCAACAGTGCATGGCGCACCGCCGTTTTAGAACGGTAACTTTCTTCCGGCAGTTGAGACACCGCCGACAACGTTGGCAATCGTGTCGGAATAGCATCAAGCCCATTCATGCGCGTGACTTCTTCAATCAAATCCGCTTCCATCGTCAAATCATAGCGCCAAGAAGGAATTGAGAACGTCGCGCCTTCTTCGTCCTCACGTACGATCCCCAAGCCCAGTGACAGAAGAATGGACTTAATCCGTTCAGACGCAATCTCAATTCCAATAACGGCACAGACACGCCGATAGGTCAAGCTCACTTCGCCACAACGGTGTTCTCGCTGATCCACATCAATCATTCCACGACAAGCCTTCGCTCCGCCGAAGCGCACGAGCAGCGAAATCGCACGGCGACTCGCCCAATCGGCAAGATCGCGATCAACGCCACGCGCATAACGATAAGTCGCTTCGGAAGCCATTCCCAATCGTGTCGCGGTAAACTTCACCGATGCCGCATCAAACAGAGCAGACTCGAGCAACACCGTTCCCGTTGCCGCCTCAATCTCACTCTCTTCACCGCCCATAATTCCAGCAATCGCATTCGGACGATCCGCATCGGCAATGACGAGCATCGTTTCATCTAACGTATGCTCTACGCCTTCCAGTGTCCGAATCTTTTCATTCGCTTGCGCGCGCCGTACAATCACCGTGGAATCACGAAGCTGCGTATGATCAAATGCGTGAAGCGGTTGACCGACCTCGAGCATGACATAGTTCGTCACGTCCACTGCAAGCCCGAGCGAACGCATACCGCACTGTTCCAACCGCTGTGCCATCCATTCCGGTGTCGGAGCCTGCGGATCCAATCCTGTCACCACACGTGCCGTATACCGCGGGCAAAGATCGGGCGCTTCCACCGTAACGTGCGCAATCGAATGAACGTCCGCTCCTTCTTCTGGAAAAGAGACGTCAGGACATTTCAATTCACGTCCAAGCAACGCCGCCAATTCACGTGCAATTCCACGCACCGAAAGGCAATCGGGGCGATTCCACGTCACTTCAAGATCATAAACCGTATCCGCCGCCGGCATCAACGTCTGCATCAGACTGCCCGCTTGAGCATCGGCAGGCAACTCCCAAATTCCCTCGTGCGCGCCGCCCAAGCCCAGCTCATCTTTAGAACACAACATTCCGAAAGATTCTGTACCGCGCAACTTCGCCTTCTTAATTTCAAATCCATCCGGCCCCGGCATCACTGCGCCCAATTGAGCGAACGGCGCTTTTACCCCTACGCGAACATTCGGTGCGCCACACACCACCTGAAACAGTTCCGTGCCATTGAAAACTTTGCATACGTGCAAATGATCGGAGGAAGGATGTGGATCACACACCCTCACTTCGCCAACGACAAAATGTTCATTGAGAACGGTCCCCGTTGTTTCAATCGCTTCGACCTCGACACCGGAAAATGTCAGAAGATCCGAAACACCCTGTGCCGTTTGATCCTGAAGATCAACAAATTCATTTAACCAGCTAAAAGGTACACGCATAAGACTTTCGCTCCATAAAATCTACAAAATCGTGTGAATTATAGCAGATGTCCTCTTTTTTGTTACGCGCACGATTCCCGACCGATGCGCAAAGCCTCTCAGTCGCGGAGCGCCACCATTCGGTCGCCAGCATTAAATCGAGATTAAAGTGAGAAGGAAGATTGACGCTAGTCGGCATAAAGCGTTTGCGGAGCAACGCGCGTAATGGTCAAATCGAGAAAGTCGCCGGCATGATAGCGGTCGGAGGCAGGAAAGATGACAATCTTATTCCCCGACGTACGCCCCGACCAACGCGTGGCATTACGCAAGCTCGGACCTTCGGCAAGAACGCGTTGAACTTTACCGACAAGCGTTTGATTGAGCACCGTTCCGCGAACATCTTGATCGCCCAAAAGGATTTGATTCCGTCGCGCTTTTTCTTCTTCTGAAACGTCGTCCTCCCACGTCGCTGAAATCGTTCCGGGGCGAGGACTATATTTGAAAATAAAGGAATTATCGAAACGCGCAATCCCCATCAACGTTCGCGTTTCTTCAAAATCGGCTTCCGTTTCTCCGGGAAATCCGACAATTACATCGGTGGTGATTGCCATATCGGGAACAGCCGATTGTAAGGCTTGAACAGCATTCAAATAATGTTCGCGCGTATAGCCTCTGCGCATCCGTTCGAGTACACGCGTGGAACCTGATTGCACGGGGAGATGAAGGTGATGACAGAGCTTTGGCTCTTCAACAAAAAGGCGAATGAGTTCGGGTGTGACACCAGAGGGATGTCCGCTTGTGAAACGGATCCGTTCAATTCCCGGAATGGCGGCAACCGCTTCGAGTAAGCGTGTGAACGGAATCTGATAATGCCCGGGAGAGGGCGAATCCGCTTCGTCAAATGCAGGCGTTCGCAATCCATAGTTCATAATGGACTGCCCCAAAAGCGTGATTTCTTTTACACCGGCTTCGGCAAGCGTACGCACCTCGGCAAGAATTTCACGCGCAGGACGGCTCCATTCACTGCCACGGACATCAGGGACAATGCAATAAGTACATCGCCGATTGCATCCGAGCAAGATGGTGACAAAGGCAGAGAATCCGCCGTTCGTCACGTGTCCGCTTCCGGCATACGGCGTTTCTTCTAATCCGCGCAAGGCAAGCGTCGGCGTCCCCGATTGCAAAGCCGTATGAACGGCATCGACAATCTTGTCGGCACAACGTGTCCCGATTGAGAAATCAAGCGTTGGAAGTTTTGTAAAAAGAGCTTCGCCAAGACGCTGTGCCATACAGCCCATCACACCGACAATACGCGTCGGACGTTCTTTTTTCGAGAAACAGAGAATCCCCAACTTACCGATCGCCTTGTCCTCTGCCTTCCCGCGCACCGAACAGGAATTGACAATGACAATATCCGCAGCCTCTTCGGTTGGCGCAGGCAAAAAGCCGGCATCCAACAGTGCCCGTGCGGCGGCTTCGCTTTCACGAACGTTCATCTGACACCCGTAGGTGTGGAAGGCAAAAGTCTGCATGGGTTCCTTTAAGGCGCTATTTCTGTGTGGACGTTGCAAAACGGTAAGCATTGACGAAGAGACGCATCCAAGGGCCTTCGGCACCGGCAAAGGTACCATCATTGTAGGACAGCTGAAGGCTGCGGAAGCTGCGTTCCGGGTGTGGCATAAGAATGGTGGCACGACCGTCATCGGACGTAAAGCCCGTCAATCCGCCGACGGAACCGTTGGGATTGCGCGGATAAACTTCAGTGGGCTGACCGTTTCCGTCAATAAACCGCACCGCCACGTTTGCCTTTTGTGCATCGTCCGCCGTCTCGAATGCAACGCGTCCTTCTCCATGAGCGACAGCAATTGGAAGCCGACTTCCCGCCATTCCTTTGAGGAGTACACTCGGCGAATCCAGCACTTCCAGCGTGCAGAAACGTCCTTCAAATTGTTCGGAAAGATTGCGGACAAACTTCGGCCAATGCGTTGCGCCCGGAATGATTTCCTTCAACTGCGAGACCATTTGGCAACCATTGCAAACGCCTAAAGTAAAACTATCCGAACGCTCAAAATAACGTTTGAACATCGCCTTGAGTTCAGGATTAAAGAGAATGTTCCGCGCCCATCCCGACCCTGCGCCCAAAACGTCACCATAGGAGAATCCGCCACACGCCACGAGCCCCTTAAACGCGTCAAGCGTGACACGCCCTTCAAGGAGATCGGTCATATGCACGTCAATAGCTTCAAAGCCTGCAAGCGTAAATGCTGCCGCCATTTCGATATGCCCATTCACACCTTCTTCGCGCAAGATAGCAATCTTCGGACGCGCCACGGTTGAATGCGTTGAGGCTGCGCTATCGAGCGGATAGGTCACATGAAAATTCATGCCCGGATCGTCCGTCAACGCCGCGAGTTCAAATTCTTGCTTGGCGCAAACCGGATTATCACGAAGCGATTGCATCCGGTAAGTCGTTTCACTCCACGCCGTACGAAGCTCTGCCAACGTAAGATCCAACGCCGGTTCATGTGCAACGGTCAATTGGAGAACAGGCTCATCCGTAACAAGACCGATCCAATCGCCCTTGACGCCATGCTTCGCGAGAATAGCCTCTACTGCAGACGCATCCTTCTCGGCGATTTGCAACACCGCCCCCAACTCTTCATTGAAAAGAGCAGAAAGCACCTCTTCTCCGGGAACATTCGCCGCGACACCACGCCCACCTGCCATTGCCATTTCTGCAAGCGTAACAACCAAACCGCCATCGGAACGATCGTGGTACGCCAATGCCAATTCACGTTCAACAATTTCTTGCATAGCGTCATAAAAATGACGAAGCCGATCCGCATCTTCAAGATCGGGCATAATGTCGCCGATTTGATTATAGACCTGCGCAAGTGCCGAACCGCCTAAACGGTTCTTACCTTCGCCCAAATCAACGAGCAAAATACGCGCGTCTCCCGGTTTGAAATCAGGCGACACATCTTTACGCGCATCGGTGACCGTTGCAAACGCGGAAACGATCAGCGAAAGCGGTCCCACTTGGCAATGCTGTTGACCTTTTGAATCAGTCCAAACGGTGCGCATCGAAAGCGAATCTTTCCCGACCGGAATGCAGATACCCAGTTGAGGGCAAAGCTCCATCCCGACCGTTTCAACCGTATCAAAGAGACGCGCATCCTCCCCTTCTTCGCCGCAAGCCGCCATCCAGTTCGCCGATAGCTTAATGGTGCCAATCGGTCCGATAGGAGCAGAGGCAATGTTGAGGATTGCTTCCGCCACTGCCATACGTCCAGACGCCGGCGCATTCACAATCGCGAGCGGCGTCCGTTCGCCAGTGGACATGACCTCTCCGGTGGTCGTTTGATAGCCCGTCACCGTCACCGCATGATCCGCGACAGGGAGCTGATACTTTCCACACATCTGATCGCGATGCACCAGTCCCGTAATCGAACGATCTGTAATTGTCACGAGGAACGTTTTATTGGCAACGGCAGGAAGGCGCAAAACGCGTTCCAACGCAGCGGCAGGCTCAACGCCCTTAAAGTTCAACGGTTCGGTCGGCAACGCAAGATGTTTGACATCACGCACCATCCGCGGCGGCTTACCTAACAGCGTTGAAATCTCCATGTTGATGGGTTCATCGCCAAAATGCTCATCGTGAAGCGTCATACGTCCGCTGTCACGCGTTTCGCCGATAAAGGCAACCGGACAACGTTCACGATTGCAGAACGTCTCAAAGAGGAGACGGTCTTCCGCACGAATGGCCAACACATAACGTTCCTGCGCCTCACAGCACCAAATCTCCATCGGGCTCATGGACAACTCTTCGTTATGCACCTTGCGCAATTCAAAATCGGCACCTGTCGCTTCAATCAGTTCAGGGCAACCATTGGAAAGCCCACCGGCGCCAATATCATGAAGTGAAAGAATAGGATTCGTCGCGCCCAAAGCGACACAAGCGTCAATCACGCCTTGGCAACGACGTTGCATCTCGGCGTTCCCACGCTGTACAGAGTCAAAGTCCAACTTGGCTTCATTGGTTCCAGAAGTCATTGAAGAAGCCGCACCGCCACCCAACCCGATACGCATCGCCGGTCCGCCGATTTGTACCACAAGCACTTTCGCAGGAACGTCCTTTTTCAACACTTGATCGTGGCGGATATTGCCCATACCGCCGGCGAGCATAATCGGCTTATGATATCCCCAATATTTACCACACGCTTCCGTTTCAAGTGTACGGAAAAAACCACACAGTTGCGGACGACCAAACTCGTTACCAAACGCCGCACCGCCCAGAGGACCTTCCGTCATAATGCTCAGCGCAGGAGAAAGCCGTTCGGGATGTTCTGCCGTCACTTTTTCCCACGGCTGGACAAATCCCGGAATCCGCAAATTGCTCACACAAAAACCGCAAATCCCCGCCTTCGTCCGCGAACCAATACCGGTCGCGCTTTCATCGCGAATCTCACCGCCAACGCCCGTCGCGGCACCCGGATAAGGCGAAATTGCCGTCGGGTGATTGTGCGTTTCAACCTTCATCAGCATTTCAATTTGATCTTCGGCAAACTTGTACGTATTATCTGTCGGATCCGCTTGGAATCCTAACGTACGGAATCCATCAATCACGCCGGAATTATCTTTATACGCGACCTGTGTCCCTTCGGGATGTAATTGGTGCGTATTCTTAATCATGCCGAAAAGTGAGACGTCACGTTCCTGACCATCAATAATCCACTTCGCATTAAAAATCTTATGACGACAATGTTCCGAATTGACCTGCCCGAACATCGTGAGTTCCGTATCCGTCGGATTGCGCTTTGCCGCCGTGTAAGCCTTAAAAAGATAATCAATCTCTGGCGCACTCATTGCCAACCCGATTTCCGCATTCGCCCGCACCAACGCGTCACGCCCTTCACTCAGCACATCAAACACTTTTCCCTTCGCAGGGCGTGCCACAACGAAAAACTCCGGCAACTCATTGGCGACAAAAACGCCTTCAATCATACGATCATGCAAAAGCCCGAGTACTGGCTTAAGCGCTTCCAATGAAAGACTTTTCCCCGCCTGCACAACGTCCATATACAGCGCGTGTTCCACACGACGAACCGCATGAACACCACAGTAACGAAAAATATCAGAAGCCTTAGAACTCCAAGGCGAAATCGTCCCCAATCGTGGCGCCACAAAAATCCCGCCCGTCGGCAACGGTTTTTCGGCAGCATCCAAAAGCGTGCAAGCCTTTGCCCGTGCCTCAGCATCCAAGGTTTTAGACGTCTGCAACAGATAGACCCACGTTGCCTTGACTTCACATCCGGCAAATCCAGCCTCCGCCAAACGTTTTGTCAATGCCTCTATGCGAAAGGCTGAAAGTGCTTCGTGACCGACCAAAAATTCCGTTGCCATAAAAAGCTCCTCATCGGGAATAGTAAGAAAAATATTGGCTATTCTATCAAAAAGCGGCTCACTTGTTAGAGATGCTCAGCGCTCCTCTCATCTGTAAGCGCCGGATCTCACAAACAATAAAGACCGTGCGCCTCCAAACAAAAAACCCCGCCAAGGACGGGGCTTTCAATGAATGGAGGCGCGAATCAGAGTCGAACTGATCTAAAAGGATTTGCAGTCCTCTGCCTAACCGCTTGGCTATCGCGCCACAAGGCACCGGAGAACTCCGGCGCTTGAGTTACTTAGAACTCTTCTTCATGCCGGCGCGAAGACGTGCTTGGTGACGCTTGTTATAAGCATCACGGCGAGTGCGTTTGACACGTTTGCGAAGTTGCTGACCCATAGTGGTATTCCTTTAGAATGATAATGTTGAAGATTAAGCCATACCGAGCTGATAACGGACAAACCGCTTCACTTCAATGGTATCGCCCGTCGCCTTTTCAGCGGCTTTAACAATGTCCGTAATCGACAGCTTAGGCTCCTTGACGAACGCCTGATCGATCAGGCAAATCTCTTGGAAATGCTTTTTGAGCTTTCCCTTGAGAATACCCTCAACAATGTTCGCCGGCTTGCCTTCGACTTGCGCACGATAGACTTCCTTCTCGGACTCAATTTCCTCGGCAGAAACTTCCGTTTCATTGAGGTAACGAGGAGAAGCCGCCGCCGCCTGCAAGCAAAGATCGTGAACCAGCTGCTGAAAGACTTCAGCCTGAACCGTTTCAGCCTTGCCACAAAGCACTTCGACGAGAACACCGACCTTGCCACCCATATGGATGTAAGATTCGATTTTGCCCGTACCCGAAGGCGCAAAATGACTGCACCGGCGGATCTTGACATTCTCACCCGTCGCCGCGACAACGTCTGCGAGTGCCGCATTCTGCGTCACTGCGACATTCTCATCACCGGCAGCAACAGCAACGGCAAGCTCTTTTGCGAAATTGATGAACTTATCCGTCTTTGCGACAAAGTCCGTTTCGCAATTAAGTTCAACCATGCCATAAGCCCCATTGGCACCTTCAGCGGCGACCACGAGACCTTGCTTAGATTCCTTATCGGCACGCTTGACTTGAATTGCCAAACCTTTTTCACGAAGCACCTTAATCGCTTCTTCCATGTTGCCGTTCGTGTCCTGAAGGGCACGCTTACAATCCATCATGCCTGCATTCGTCGAGGCACGAAGATCGTTAATCATTTGAATAGAAACAGTTGCCATAAAAGCTTTCCTTTCGAGCGTAGCTCGCTTATTCGGCGGTAGGCGCAACAGTCGCTTCAGTGGCGGCAGCTTCGGCGGTAGCCTCAGCCTTTGCAGCAGCAACCGCTTCCTGTGCTGCAGCAGCGGCAGCGCGACGAGCGGAAGTTACAGGCGTCTTTTCTACAGCAGGCTTTTCAACGGGCGTGGCGGCAGACTTCTTTGCGGCAGGCTTACGGGCAGGAGCGGCAGACTTGCGTTCAGCCTTATCAGCTGCCGCCTTCTGCAAACGTTCCGCGTCATGCGCTGCGCGTTCATCAGCAATCGCCTTAGACACTTCAGCATCGGCATCCTTGAGCACATTCGCAATCGCGTCAACGATAATCTGAATGCCACCCACAGAATCGTCATTGCCAGGAATCACATAATCAATCGGATCCGGATCTGCATTCGTATCAACGATTGCAACAATTGGAATACCCAAGCGCTTGGCTTCCTTGACAGCATTCGCCTCACGGCAAACGTCAATCACGAACAGTGCGCCCGGCATCTTGTCCATATCAGCAATACCGGTGAGGTTCGTCTCAAGCTTCTCGAGCTCGCGACCCAACGCCGCCGCTTCCTGCTTATGAGCAGAAAGAACGCCATTGTTGTTCTTTGCCATTGCCTGAATCTGCTGCATACGGCGAACAGAACGACGGATTGTTTGATTATTGGTCAACGTACCACCGAGCCAACGATCCGTCATATAGTACTGATCACAAGTCTGTGCAGCGCCTTTGACGACTTCCTGCGCCTGCTTCTTGGTAGCGACGAAAAGGACTTTTTGTCCCTTCAAAACGACTTCACGGAGAAAATTAGCGGCTTCATCGATCAGTTCGACCGACTGTGTAAGGTCAATAATATGAATGCCATTACGCTTGTCGAAGATGTAAGATTTCATCTTCGGGTTCCAACGCTTGGTCTGGTGACCGAAATGGAGACCTGCTTCAATAAGAGGCTTGAGCTCTACAAGATGAGCCATGATGTATGTCTTTCTAAAACGTGTCGTTTAATCCGCTCAGACAGTCGCACACGTTAGGCGATACCATCCTCGCTTCCTACGCGATCCGAACACCTGTTCCGATGCGTAATGCGCACCACCATACCAAATACACCACATCTCCTGCAAGGACAAAATCAAATGCGGCCGCCACGTAAAGACCGCCACTTCATCTCTTAGACATATATCCAAAAATGCGCACAGGAATCGCTCCTGTCTAATATTTCTTTATTAGCGCATAATATTCGTTCTGCCTCAACTTAGTGTACTTAATGTCATCCACAATCATCAGGCGCATTTCGGAGACAATGAATCCGGTCTTGCGACCGCTTGTTTCTGCAATATGCTTGTTTTTGAAAGGGTAATCAATTACAATGATAGTAGGCGAATCACCGATGATTGCAAGGGTAATGCCCTCTATGTTTTGTCGAAAAAGGTAAGACACAAACCCCTTTCATCTGAAAGCAAAGCATAAAATGAATGTAATTAGCTTGTTTAGCGGCTGTGGCGGTCTCGATCTCGGGTTTGAAAAAGCCGGCTTTAATATTTCTGTTGCTAACGAATTTGACCCTACTATTTTTGAAACATTTAGAGCAAACCACCCACACACACACCTTATTGAAGGCGATATTAGGCAGGTTACTACCAAAGATATTGCTCCGTTTATTTCAGGAGAAGTTGACGGTGTTATCGGCGGCCCTCCATGTCAATCATGGTCCGAAGCCGGCTCTTTGAGGGGAATTGAAGATGCGAGAGGTCAGTTGTTTTATGACTACATTAGAATTTTGAAAGAATTCAACCCAAAGTTTTTCCTGGCCGAAAATGTGAGTGGTATGCTTGCAAATAGACATAGCCAAGCGGTTCAGAATATTATTAAGATGTTTGAAGAAGCCGGTTATAACGTCTCTTTAACGCTTGTAAATGCTAAAGATTACGGTGTTGCAGAAGAAAGAAAGCGAGTGTTCTATATCGGTTTTAGAAAGAGTTTGAATATCGATTTTGTCTTTCCTGAAGGTTCTACCGAGGATGACGATAAGAAAATCACACTGCGAGACATTATATGGGACTTGCAAGACTCAGCCGTTCCTTCCTGTCCTAAAAATCGCCATAATCCGGATGCTATCAATAATAATGAATACTTCACTGGAGCATACTCCCCCATATACATGAGCCGTAATCGAGTAAAAACATGGGACGAACAAGCATTTACGGTTCAGGCCTCCGGACGCCAGTGCCAGTTACACCCACAAGCTCCTAAAATGGAAAAGTTTGGCACGAATGACTGCCGATTTGTTGAAGGTCGTGAATACCTTTATCGCAGAATGACAGTTCGTGAGGTTGCGAGAGTTCAGTCTTTTCCTGATGATTTCAAATTTATCTATACGGATACCAATAATGCATACAAGATGATAGGAAATGCTGTTCCTGTTAATCTTGCATATGAAATTGCTGTCGCAATTAAAATGTTTTTAGAAAGAAGTAAGGACAGAGTTACTGATATTAACCAATCGGGGAGTGAAAAATGAGTGCAATTAGCAATAACCAAGGACGAGCCTACGAATATGCATGGATAAAGGCCCTGTATAACGCTTTACACACTATTAGAGAAACACGAATAGTAAATAATTCCAGTCTTAATGCAAATTCAAAGGCGTGGTCTGCCATAAGCTCGGATATGCAGACATTGTTTAAGATATCTGCTAATTCAGCTGTCAATACGATTCTCGAATTAGAGCCACGTATGATAGAAAACGCTGGAGATGAATTGATTCTTGAATTTCAGGAAGATAGTGTTGGAACCAAGGGCGACGTTAGAGATGTTGTCGTTAGACGTGGCGATATTGAATGGGAAATTGGCTTAAGTATTAAGCATAATCACGAAGCGGTAAAGCATAGCCGTTTGAGTCACGGCTTAGACTTTGGTAAGGAATGGTTTGAAATCCCTTGTAGCTCAACTTACTGGGATGCCGTAAACCCAATTTTCGATAGGCTAATTTTAGAGAAAAGTAACGGAACTAACTGGTCTGACCTTGAGAATAAAGAGGAGACGGTTTATATTCCTCTGCTTAACGCGTTCATTGATGAAGTGCGTAAAGCTGCAAAGAGTAGTGATACTTCGATGCCACAAAAAATGGTTGAATATCTCATAGGAACCAACGATTATTACAAGGTTGTAAGTCATGATGGAAAACAATTGACCGTGATTCATACTTTTAATACACATGGCACATTAAATAAGCCAAGTAAAATTAAAGTTTCTGCCATCAGCGTTCCAAATGTAGAACTTCCGACGGAACTCGTAGCGCTAAAATTTAAGAAAGGAAGCTCAAACACAGTAGAAATGTACTTAAACAATGGCTGGCAGTTGAGCTTCCGAATTCATAACGCAAGAACAATGGTAGAACCCAGTCTTAAATTTGATGTTCAACTTATTGGAACGCCACTTTCCATACTACACATCGAATGTAAGTGGAACTAAAAGTAATCAGCCATGAAAGTGGCGGTGCGAGGACTGTTTCGCTAAATTTGCTGCACGGACAGGTTGATTCAGAGAAGCTCAAGCCGTTTTGAGGGATTGCTGGACAGCGATAGCGACTTTTATTCTGTCGTCAAGTTTGGAACTGAACCATACGCATTTGTGCGCGGCTCACTTTTCTGGCACATAAACACGAAAAGCACAAGTTCTCCAATCAACGGAAGAAACCCGATACACCACCACCATCCCGATTTCCCCGTATCATGCAACCGTCGCACAAAAAGAGCGTATGCCGGAATTGAGATGACTACAAAAAGTAACCAAACTCCAATCATAAATACAATTCCGACAGTAGACATTCCATTCACGACAAGTAGCACCACAATACTTTCCATCACCAAAGCCACGATTCCAAGCGCCACTTGCACCCACCAGAACTCTGAACGAGAGGCGCGCCCCTTTAACGTCCGACGCGTCCACATCAAAACACACGCCTCTAAGAGTGTGACACAACGTTGATTCCGCGAAAAAGATTCCATTTGTTCCTCATCGCGCTCAGTTTCATTCATAGTCGCTCACTCTAAAGCCTGTGTAGATCACAAACGTGTAACCGTTACGTCTTTTGATGAAATACGTGTTGTCGGGAATCCAAAAACTGCCGTTTGCCCGACGGCGGCAGAAGTGGCTAATAATACGCCAAGATAGGCTTTCGCCCGAAGGATGGCTTCGGTCATTCCAACGCCCAATGCAACGTTCGCGGCAATGGCAGCCGAAAGTGTACAGCCGGTGCCATGAGTGGAAAGCGGATGTACCACAACGGGCGCAGTAATTCGCCAACACACGCCGTCGGCATCACATAAAATATCGGCAGAGACGTGGCGATGCGCGTGTCCGCCTTTGACCAAAATCGCCGCCGAAGTTTCCTTTTGTAACTGTTGCGCCGCACGACAACGGGCGCGTTCAGTATTGAGCGGGAAGGCGTGATTGATAAACGTTTCGGTTTCGGGAATATTCGGTGTCACAAGTGTGGCATGGGTAATCAATTCGCGCATGGCATCCACCGCCGTTGCATCCAGCAAATGCGCACCACTTGTCGCAATCATCACCGGATCGACCACCAAAGGAATCGTCGCGTGCGCACGCAATTCGCGTAAAAGCACATGGATCAACCGCGCATTGACCAACATCCCCGTCTTAATAACACCGATCGGGAAATCTTCAAAGATACGTTCTAACTGTTGGCGAAGAATCGTTGCGGAGGCGGCATACACGCCACTGACACCGTGCGGGTTCTGCGCGGTCAGTGCCGTAATCGCTGAACATCCATGGACTTTGAAATGTGAAAAGGCACGTAAATCAGCTTGAACACCTGCACCACCACCGCTATCACTTCCTGCAATAGTAAGTGCGACAGGAATGGTTGTTGAAATCTTGACCATGTCGGCAATGCCTTTACGGCGTATTTGCACCGCTCTAAAAATGGTGGGCCCGGCTGGACTTGAACCAGCGACCAAGGGATTATGAGTCCCCTGCTCTGACCAACTGAGCTACGGGCCCGATCAGAAATACCGCGCGACACATTATGCACAACGTTCTGCCGCTTGTAAAGAACAGATACGGACGATTAAGCCAACCGCTTCAAAAGTGACTGCGCAAGCTCACGAAGTGCAGACGTATCTCCCGAAAGCGTCTCAAGGCTGCGGAGTGCCGCTTGCGTTGCCTTCTCCGCCATCGCGCGAACGGCTTCCGGAGAGAACAGTGCTAGCGCCGTAAATTCATTGTCCTCTGGACTTTGTTGCGCATCTAAAAGATCATCCACAAGCTGAAAGGCGATTCCAAGGTTCACACCAAATTCACCGCCCAAAATGCGCGCACACGCCGGATCGTCCGTCGCGGCAATCGCGCCCAGCGCACACGCCGTCGCCACCAACGCCGCCGTCTTATTTGTATTGATATAAGACAACAGTTCTTCATCCCATGTCGTGCGGACGCCCTTTGCGGCGGCAATATCCGCAACTTGCCCATGAATGACTTCTTGCGCGGCTTTTACCAAGACTTTCAAGAGCGCCCCCGAATGCACACAGGGCACAAGCTGTGCGAAGGCGACCGCTTGTAAATAATCGCCCACAAGAATGGCGTTGCCTTCACCGTATTTCGCCCAAACGGTCGGCTGTCCACGGCGCAACGTATCATTGTCCATTGCCGGAAGGTCATCATGCACGAGCGTATAGCTATGCAGAAGTTCAATCGCCACCGCCGCATGAAGGGCGTCAGCGGAGCCGTCCGCACCACACGCTTCCGCACAAAGAAGCGTCAGAATCGGACGGATGCGTTTCCCTCCTGCCATCACGGCATGATGACAGCCTTCCATAAATTTCGCCGTATACCGATCCGCTTGCGGGAGTGCATGACGGAGCGCTTCCTCTATTAAAAGGCGCTTCGCTTCTAAACGTTCGGCGAGTTCCATGGTATTCCCTCTAAATGGCGGCAGCAATCATGTCGCCGATTTGCGTTGTCGTAAAGCCCATTTCGTTGGCAAGTTGCGTTTTCATTTGCGGTGTAACGGAAGCAATGGCGCTCTCAATCGCACGGGCGGCTTTGATTTCGCCCAAATGTTCCAGCATCATTGCGCCGGCACCAATGGCGGCAATCGGATTGATTGCGTTCTTGCCCGTCCAAAAAGGCGCGGTGCCACCAATCGGCTCAAACATAGATACACCATTAGGGTTAATATTACCGCCGGAAGAAACGCCCAGTCCGCCTTGTGTAATGGCGGCAAGGTCGGTGATGATATCGCCAAACATATTTTCGGTGACAATCACGTCAAACATTTCTGGACTGGCGACCATATAAAGCGTCGTGGCATCAACGTGGAAATATTGCCGCTCGACATCGGGATAGTCCGCCCCCACCTCGGCAAACACGCGATTCCACAATTGATACATATAGGTCAGAACGTTGGACTTGCCAACGAGTGCGAGCGTATTCTTTTCCCCCACGCCGCGCGCTTTCTTCCCATACTTCCGCGCATAATCGAAGGCAAACCGGCAGCACCTTTCGACTTGCGTATACGTATACGTCATCACCTGTGTAGCAACGGCATCCGTGCTGTCAGCGCGAGAAATCCCACCCATACCGGTGTACAATCCGCCCGAATTTTCACGTACCACGCAATAATCAATATCGCGCGGACCTTTATTCTTTATCGGCGTTTCGACGCCGGGATAGAGACGAATAGGACGAAGGTTAATGTATTGATCCAATTCAAACCGCATCCGCAACAAAATCCCTTTTTCGAGAATGCCGGGAGTGACGCGTGGATCGCCAATCGCGCCCAAATACATTGCATCCTGTTGGCGAAATTCCGCCAGTACGCTGTCGGGGAGAATGTCACCTGTCCGAAGATAACGCCCTGCGCCCACATCATACGTCTGAGGCTCAAGCTTAAAATCAAACTTCTTGGAAGCAGCATTCAGGACTTTCATCCCCTCACCAATAACTTCGGGACCTGTACCATCACCGGGAATAACAGCTATTTTGTAAACATTCATGACGGTTCTCCTTCTTCATTAAGTAATGTACGCAAAGTTTCTGCCGTGAGATTAAACGTCGGATCTGTCACAAAAGCTTCGCACCGAGCCAATAACCGCGCGACATTCTCATGCGCTAATTGTTGAATGTGTCCGACGAAAATACGCGCGTGCTCCGTCTGCTCCGCATGCGCCGCCGCAATGCCAAGCTCTTCCGAAAGCTTTTCACCCGGACGAATACCGCTAAATACAATTGGGATATCTTTATGCGGACGCAGCCCCGAGAGGCGAATCATCGTTTCCGCAAGCGCAAGAATCGTCATGGGCTGCCCCATATTGAGTACGAAAATTTCGCCGCCTTTGGCAAACGTTGCCGCCTGCAATACCAATCCACTCGCCTCGGCAATCGTCATAAAATAACGTTCCATCCGCACATCCGTCACCGTGACAGGACCGCCCTTGGCAATCTGCTCGCGAAAGCGTGGCACCACCGAACCCGAAGACCCCAGCACATTTCCGAATCGCACCGCACAAAACCGCGTCGTTTTCTTCTCCGCAAGATCACGGACAAAAAGCTCCGCCAACCGTTTGGAAATACCCATCGCGGAACGTGGACGAATCGCCTTATCCGTCGAAATCAGCACAAACGTTCCCACGCCCGCCCGTTGCGCTTCCTCGGCAAGCGTGCGTGTCGCAAGCGCATTATTGGCAATAGCCGCAATCGGATTGCATTCCATCATCGGTACATGTTTATAAGCGGCTGCGTGTAAAAGAAAATCAGGCCTCTCACGCGTCAAAACTGCCCTCATCAATTCCCGATCGCCACAATCCCCCACAATCGGAATCAGTTCCGCCGGCTCCACCTCTGCCACGCATTCCGACAGCGCCAAATGAATCGTATAAAGTGCCGCCTCACTCACATCAAAAAGAATCAACCGTTTCGGACGTGCCCGAAAAATCTGCCGCGCCAATTCACTCCCGATGGAGCCGCCCGCGCCAGTGACAAAAACCGTCTTATCACGAAATCCATTTTGAACCGCAACCGTATGAATCTCAGACTCATCACGCCCCAATAAATCCGCCACCTCAATCGGGCGCAATTGAATCCGCGAAAGATAACGCAACGACAGCAAGCCCAACAACGTAAACGCACCCGCAATAATTGCGACACTCATTGGTGGACGGAAATAAATGTACGCATCTTCATTCAAAATCAACCGCAACAGCAATTGCATCCCCACCATAAAAAGGCAAGCCAACACAAACCGCCGCATCTCCTGCAACGAAATCAAATTCCAACGAAGCCGCGAACATCCGAAAATAAAAAGCGCTGCCCACCCTATTGTAATGGCAGGAATGGCGCCCAAAAGAACAGGCGTCCACCCCCATCGCGGTGCACAAAAGTCAAACCGCAACAGAAAAGCCACAAGATAGGCAAAAAGAAAAATCGCACTATCGGCAAAGAAATGCTTCATTTTTCAGAAATGGATTGGCGAATGTACGGTGCATAATTACGCGTATACGTATAAATCGACCAGAAGTTCAAGACAATCGCCACCGCTTCCCCGACATAAACCGCCCACCGAAAAATCGTCATCGCCTCCAGCGGATAGTCATAAAACATAATATAAAGATAAATAAACCCACAGAGCGGGAACGTCATCGCCGTACGAAACTTTCCAAGAAACGTTGCCGCACAATCCGCTCCATACAGCGATCCAACCGAACGCAAAAACGTCACCCATTGATCACGCAATAAATACAGCACAGTCAAAACAAGCATAAACAGAACGTGCCACCGTTCCTCTGGCTTCCCAATCGGCAAAAGCCACAACAGCGTCGGAAATACAATCAGGTAAAACACCTTATCCATCAAAGGATCACACATCGCACCAAACTTCGTGACCACCTTCCACTTCCGTGCAAGCGCGCCATCGAAAAGATCCGTCAACGCCGAAATCGTCAAACACGCCAACGCAATCCACGCACACGTCAGCGTTGGCTCCGCCACCTCACGCAACAAATGCCGTTGCTCCGCCCACCCGTGAATCACCGCCAGCACAAAAAAGGCAAGAATGAACGGCACACGAATAAACGTAATACCGTTAACAACGAGAAGATGGACTTGCTTAAGCGACATCGACTACCGCCTCACTTCTTTAAGCTTTTCTGACGGATCGCCTCATACATCACCAACGCACCCGCAACACCTGCATTGAGCGACTCCACACATCCCGACATCGGGATATAAGCGATAAAATCACACGTCTTACCAATGAGACTTCCCAGCCCCTCCCCCTCACTTCCTACAACAATTCCACAACGCCCCTTAAAATCAACCTTCGTAAACACCGTAGCCTGTTCATTCAAATCAAGCCCCGTCAACCACACATTGCGCTCCTTCAGCTCCTTCATCGCCTGCGTCAAATTGACCACGTGCGCAATCTGTAAATGTTCCGACGCCCCCACCGAAGCGCGCACCACCGTGCTCGTCACAAGAACGCCGCGATCCTCAGGAATAATAACCCCCGTAACACCACACGCCTCTGCCGTTCGCAACAACGAACCGAGATTTTGCGGATCCTCAATATGATCAAGCAAAAGCACCATTGCCTCCGGATCCTCCTCCGCCGCAGCATAAATATCCGCCGCAGAAACATAAGGATAACCACCGCACAGCAACGCGCAACACTGATGATTCACCTGCCCCAAAATTCGGTCACACTCACCACGCTGAGCCGACCGCACAGAAATGTGACGCTCATGCCCCAATGCGAGCATCTCCTCCACCTCTTCCGTCGCCGTACCCGAAGGAACAATCAGTTCATGGATTTCACGACGCCCCGCACGAAGCACCTCAAGCACAGGCCGACGTCCGTAAATCCAACTATCTTTCTTCTTTGTTTTCTTTTCCATATCTGCAGAATTATAGCACATACACCCTATGAATATAGCCGTATCCCAGAATTTGCTCTGACCACCCCACACTCCGCCTCATCATCACATAAAGCGTCTTTTCTCCGAACTGACACTACGCCTCAAAATAGTTAGTAAAGACGAACCCGAAAGAAAGAAAAGCGAGGAAGAAGTCAAAAATAAAAAGCCTAATGGACTCCCTTTCTGCATAAGTCCACATCACGACACAAAAAGAAAGCAACACTTATGGGCCGGATAATGGCCACCGTGCCAAATATTCTGCGGGAGCAACATTTAAAGAGTCCGTAT
>JAVVWU010000007.1:0-48570 GCA_036651955.1 Kiritimatiellia bacterium | reverse complement strand
CTCATCGCCGCACTTCGTCTACCTCAGTGAGGTAGACGGTCAGGGTCATTGAGGTGCGAACTCTACCTCATTGAGGTGAAGGGTCGGATCAAGGCAGGAGTTTTTGAAATCGGCTTAATGTTCTCTACCCTTTGAATGGAGCGTAATGTCTCAACCGATGACTGTAACCAGATGTTTCTTGTCGCGCGCGTCTCTCTACTAGAGGAAGAATACCAGTAAAATATGCTATACTTAGCGCAGTTTTTGCTTTGTTTTATACGCTTAAGGAGAGATTCCTATGTTCCCAATCGTTTCAAAAGAACAGCTGTCCGCCGAGGTTTACTCGATGTGGATTCATGCTCCATTGATTGCTGAAGAGCGTAAGGCTGGACAGTTCATTATGTTACAGATTGATGAACAGTTTGGCGAACGCATTCCTTTGACGATCGCAGATGCCGATCCGGTTAAAGGTGATGTACGTATCATTTTCCAATCGGTTGGGTTCAGTACGAAGAAGCTCGCATTGATGAGTCCCGGTGAAGCGTTGCCCGTTTTCGTAGGGCCTTTGGGTCGTCCCACGGCGATTGAGAAAAAAGGTACTGTGATTTGCGTGGGTGGTGGCATTGGTGTCGCACCGATGTTCCCGATTGCTCAAGCAATGAAGGCGGCAGGGAACAAGGTCATCGTCATTATGGGAGCGCGCAATCAAGAGCTTCTCATTATGGAAGAGGATATGCGTAAGATTGCAGACGAATTGATTGTTTGCACCGATGATGGATCGTATGGACGAAAGGGGCTTGTCACAGAACCTTTGAAGGAAATCTGCGAGCGTGAACCCATTGCCGAATGTGCCATCATTGGGCCACCGATTATGATGAAGTTCTGTGCGCTCACGACGCTTCCTTTTCAGATCCCGACAATTGCTTCACTCAATTCGATTATGATTGACGGCACCGGAATGTGTGGCGGGTGTCGCGTATTGGTCGGCGGTAAAATTCGCTTTGTCTGCGTCGATGGTCCTGAATTTGATGCGCATCAAGTGGATTTCGATAACCTTATGCAACGGAATCGCTCCTTTGTAACGCGTGAACGTGAAGAAGCTTGCAATCTCAACAAAATGGCTGCTGCGAAGGTCGCCGAGACCAAGTAAGGGAAGAATATGTTCATCGATAAAGAAACTCTTGATGCTCACGCCAAAGAACAGCTGGCAACGTTCGATGGAAAAGTTTTAACCGCGAAAGAACGTGTTGCAATCGATCAGCAACCGATGCCAGTGCAGGCTCCCGACGTTCGTCGTCACAATATGCAGGAAGTGGCGATGGGCTATTCAGATGCACAAGCACGCGTGGAAGCTTCGCGTTGCCTTCAATGTAAAAATGCGCCGTGCATAAACGATTGCCCCGTATCAATCAATATCCCCGCATTCATTCATCAGATTGCTCAAGGAAATTATGCCGATGCACTCGGTGTGATTCGTGAAAGTAGCATCCTTCCTGCGATTTGCGGTCGCGTTTGCCCGCAGGAAAGTCAGTGTCAGAAGAATTGTACGATGGGCAAAATCCGCAAGAATGTTGAACAAGGCATTGCAATCGGTCGCCTCGAACGGTTTGTTGCCGATTGGCAAAGAGCTCATGATGCAGAGGCTCCGATCGTGATGGAGGTCAAACCAGAGACGGGCAAAAAAGTTGCGGTGATTGGTTCGGGCCCTTCAGGAATTACAGTGGCGGCAGATATTCGTCGCGAAGGTCATGCCGTGACATTGTATGAAGCTTTCCAGAAGCCTGGTGGTGTCTTGGTTTATGGCATCCCTGAATTTCGTTTACCGAAAGCCATTGTAGACAAAGAGATTGCCGGACTTCGGAAAATGGGTGTCGAAGTGGAGCCCAATTTCGTAGTCGGACGTACTCGGAAGCTCAAAGATTTGATGGCAAAAGATGGATTCGACGCGGTTTATATTGGAACCGGTGCCGGACTTCCTCGTTTTATGGGTATCGCCGGAGAAGAGCTTGTTGGCGTCTTTTCTGCCAATGAATATCTCACCCGTGCCAATCTCATGAAGGCCTATGATAAAGCAGAAGCCGCCACGCCCTACTATCCCGCCAAACGTGTCGCCGTTCTCGGAGGCGGAAATGTCGCGATGGACTCTGCCCGTATGGCTCTGCGCCTCGGTGCAGAAGAAGTCTTTCTCGTTTATCGTCGTAGCCGTGCAGAAATGCCGGCACGTGTGGAGGAAGTCGAGCACGCAGAAGAAGAAGGCGTCAACTTCCAATTCCTCTGTAATATTGAACGTGTCATCGGCGATGAAAAAGGTGTCGTGACCGCCGTTGAATGTCTCAAGTACGAACTCGGCGAACCTGATGCTTCAGGTCGTCGCAGCCCTGTTCCGATCAAGGGCAGCGAATACACGCTCCCCATTGATGCCGTGATTATCGCTATTGGCAATGCGTCCAATCCACTCATTCCGCAAACGACGGAAGGATTGACGATTGACCGCAAAGGACACATTGTTGTCGATGAACATCAAGCAAGCTCCATTCCCGGTGTTTATGCCGGCGGAGACATTGTACTCGGTGCAGCAACCGTAATTCTCGCGATGGGAGAAGGTCGGCGTGCGGCGCGTGCAATGAATGATTACCTCGCAACCAAGTAGTAACTGCACCTTTCACAGCAAAGCCTCTGACGATTTCGTCAGAGGCTTTTAGAATTATTTCACTGGGATTGGCGGAAAGCGTGACAGGGTGATACACTGCAAGCAGTCAATTCATTTGATTGAATTAAGCGGAGGGGCAAATGAACGGAACCATTCATCAGTTTTGGGTCGAACATTCAGCAGATATTCTGCACGTGGGATATCGGGCTCTTTTTTGTATCCTCGTTGTGCTCGCCTGTATCCTCGTCTCAAAAAGCATTCAGCGACTGATTCATCGCATGGCGGAACGCATAGGACGCGGACGATTGGACCCCACACTTGTCCCCATTCTTTGTACCACGGCGACAGTCGTCGTATCTGCCATTGGTGGGCTTTTTATTCTCGACCTCTTTGGTGTTAATACCACGAGTTTAATCGCGCTTGTCGGTGCCGCAGGATTAGCCATCGGTCTTGCATTAAAAGATACGCTCAGTAATATTGCCGCAGGAATTATACTTCTGGCGTTACGTCCTTTCCGAGCAGAAGACTTTGTCGCCTTTGGTTCCACTTCCGGAACGGTAAAATCTATTCGGCTCTTTAAT
Source organism: Kiritimatiellia bacterium (assembly GCA_036651955.1). Classification (GTDB taxonomy): domain Bacteria; phylum Verrucomicrobiota; class Kiritimatiellia; order RFP12; family DVOR01; genus Spyradenecus. The sequence continues at coordinate 45,360 of JAVVWU010000007.1, read as the reverse complement.
ACCGTTATCGAAACTGCCGATGGACTTTTTATCTCAATTCCCAATAGTAGCGTTTGGGCGAATACGATTACAAATTACACACGCAATGGTAAGCGGCGCCTCTCGGTCACGGTGGGGATTTCCTACAGCGACCCCATTGATACGGGGCTCTCAATCCTACAGAAAATTGCACTCTCGGAACCGCGTTTCTTGAAAACGCCTTCTTTTGAAACGATGGTTTTGTCCTTAGATATGAGTGCGGTCACGTTGCAATTACGCGGTTGGACCTCTGTCGATGATTATTGGCAAACGCTATTTGACCTCAATCGTCGCATTAAACTTGAGATTGAAGCGGAAGGGCTTTCAATCCCTTATCAACAGCGCACCATCCATCTTGTCACCGATTCTTCGGCACCGACAGGAAAAGCGCAATAAAGGCGCGTACATGAAAATCGTACGTTCCATTCCTCGGACCGTGTGGTTACTCATCGCCGTTGCCTGTCTCATTGTAATTCCGTTTATATGCTTTGAAGCCTCTATCAATGCAGCGCTTGATCGTGTCATGGCGCTTTCCGACAATGCACCATGGCGCGTCGGAGGCGTTCTCTTTGGTGCCTTGGCACTCGACATTGTCCTCCCTATTCCCTCAAGTCTTGTGAGTACATGGTGCGGAATGTTTTTCGGATTATGGGAAGGCTTTTTTATTTCGTTTATGGCGATGAATGTAAGCTGTGTTTTGGGATGGATTATTGGTTCTAAATGTTCAGGCATTGCCCAACGACTGATTGGCGAACGTGAATTTTCGGCATTACGTGCATTTATTACGCGCTATGGTGTAACGGTTTTAATTGCACTTCGTGCCGTTCCCGTATTAGCGGAAGCCTCTGTCCTTTTTGCCGGCGTTGCACAGCTCCCCGCCCGTCAATCAATGCTTTTTCTTGTACTGGGAGATGCAGCGGTTTCATTCGCCTATGCGTGGGTCGGCAGCATGGGACGCGCCTCTGATGCGATGATGCCGGCTTTTCTTGCGTCAATGGCACTCTCCGCGCTTCTCTTACTCCTCGCGAAAGTTCTACGTCCGCAACGCGACAGCAACGCGACACGTTAATTCTTCGAACGCTCCCTTACAAAAAGGCGCTCCCGCCAAAGATTGGCAGGAGCGCCTTTTTGTAAGGGGAAAAACTTATTCCTTAATCGGGCAAATCTTTGCAACAGCCGCCGCGACACCTTTGCCATAGGCAGGATCGCAAAGCGTGCAATGTTCAATATGACGTTGCTTGATAAAGTCAGGAGCATCGCCTAAAGCACGTGCCGTATTCTCAAACAGGTGCTTCCGTTCCATCGCATTGAAGAGATGGAAAAGTGCGCGCGGTTGCGAATAGTAGTCACTGTCATCCTCGTGGAAATTCCAGTGATAGGCTTCTCCGGAAATCTTCAATGGCGGTTCGTCAAAATCAGGCTGCTGTTCCCATTCGCCATAGGAGTTCGGATTGTAACCGAGCGCAGTGCCAAAGTTCCCATCGGTTCGCATTTGTCCATCACGGTGGAAACTGTGGAAGGGGCAACGCGGTGCGTTAACAGGAATCAGATTGTGATTAACACCCAAACGATAACGTTGCGCATCGCCATAGGAGAAAAGACGGCCTTGAAGCATCTTATCGGGCGAGAAGCCAATACCGGGAACCACATTGGACGGGTTAAAGGCGGCTTGCTCGACATCCGCAAAATAGTTTTCCGGATTACGATTCAGCTCCATCACACCGACCTCAATGAGAGGATAATCTTTGTGAGGCCATACTTTTGTGAGGTCGAAAGGATGATAAGGCACTTTTTCAGCATCTTCTTCGGGCATCACCTGAACACAGAGTTTCCACTTGGGGAAATCGCCTCGTTCAATGGCTTCATAGAGATCACGTCCATGAGACTCGCGGTCTTTTCCGACAAGCTTTTCGGCATCGGCATCGGTGAGGTTCTTAATTCCCTGCTGGCAGACCCAGTGAAATTTGACCCAGAAACGTTCTTGCTTAGGGCTGATGAAAGAGAACGTATGCGAACCAAATCCGTGCATGGTGCGATAGTTTGCCGGAATACCGCGGTCACTCATCACAATGGTAATTTGATGAAACGCCTCAGGAAGAGAGGTCCAAAAATCCCAGTTGTTACGAGCGGAACGGAAGTTGGTATGCGGGTCACGCTTAACAGCATGATTGAGATCGGGGAACTTGAGTGGGTCACGCAAGAAAAAGACCGGCGTGTTATTTCCAACAAGATCCCAGTTACCTTGTTCGGTGTAAAACTTCACTGCGAATCCGCGAATATCACGTTCCGCATCTGCTGCGCCACGTTCGCCAGCAACGGTAGAAAAACGAACGAAAAGATCGGTCTTTTTCCCGACTTTCGAGAAGAGTTGCGCCTTGGTGTATTTCGTAATGTCGTTTGTCACAGTGAATGTTCCAAAGGCACCTGAACCTTTAGCGTGCATACGACGTTCGGGAATAACCTCGCGATCAAAGTGAGCCAGCTTTTCTTGAAACCATACGTTCTGCATCAGCATCGGTCCACGTGCGCCGGCGGTGAGAACATTCTGATTGTCAACCACTGGAGCACCATTATCATGGGTGAGGAGTTGCGCCTTATTGACCTTTTTGGGTTGCGATTTCTTAGCCATAATCACACCTTTCAGTAGTCCTAGCAAGGGAAACACTCCCCTCTTTAGGTAATTATATTCTAACGAAATATTGGAACGATTGCAATATATGAAATGATGAGCCTCTTCCGTCTCGTTTCAAAGAGAAGGGCATAGCTCTCTTAAAAGATTCACAGGAAACTAACGCTGCGCGTTAACGCATTTGCGCCCTACTTGCGCAAAGCGAGCCGAATAAGTTCTTGCACCGAGGCATCAGGCTTTGCTTCATAAGCTGTTTGCGCCATCACCTTCGCGTCCTCTGTTTTATTACCGAGTGCGACCAACGACAAAATCGTATCGCGCAAAGCGCCCGGAAGTCCCGTTGAAGCGCCTGCACTTCTCCCCTTAAGCGCAATAGCCTCAAGCGGATCAACTTTATCTTTTAATTCAACGATGATACGTTCTGCCGTCTTTTTACCAATACCGGAAATCGAGGAAATACGTTTAACATCTCCTTCTGCGATTGCCGTAATCAAATCTCCGAGCGGAAGTCCACTCAAGATATTCAGCGCACTTTTGGGACCGATGCCAGAAATCGTAAGAAGCGTATCGAAAAATTCACGTTCTTTATAGGTGGCAAAGCCAAACAGCAAATGATCATCGTCGCGAATAATATGTGCGGTGAAAAGCTTTACGCTTTGTCCCGTGGCAGGAAGATAATCAAACGTAGAGAGTGGCACCATGAGCCGGTAGCCAATGCCACCGCATTCAATCACAATACTGGCAGGAGCTTTTTCAACTAGAAGTCCGCGAAGTGAATAAATGTAACCCATGGAAGCTAACGACCTTTCGTTCAGTCTGTATTACGCATACCGTATTTACGGATGAGACGTTGAAGATAAGCACGTTCAATCCCTGCATTGCGGGCAGATTGTGAAATGTTTTGCGCATTGCGTGCCAGCAAATCGCTTAAATATTTGCGTTCAAATTCCTCAATCAATTCGTTCTTCACATCTTTGAACGGACGATCGGCGGAAATGTTTAACATCTCGGAGGCGGCATCATCTTCGGCAGTATCAAGTTTGGAATTTCCTTGAAGGAACGCACCCACATCGCCAGGGATACGTCCCAGTGTATGAAGTTTCTGTACCAACGCACGCAGTTCGCGTACATTACCGGGCCAGTTGTAACGCTTCAAAAAGGCAATCGTGGAGCCTTGTTCACACCAATTGAGAATTTCCTCACGCACCTGAAGCCGTTCGGCAATCGAATGCAATAGAAGCGGAATATCATCACGACGACGGCGCAACGCCGGCATCTCAATGACGAGCACCGATAGCGCATAGCTGAGAGGCGGATAAAATGCAGCCTCTTGAACGAGCTGTCCGAGATTTTGCGTCGAGGAACAAATGAATCGAACATCTTTACGCGTTTCAATTGCACGCAAAAGAAGCGGTTGTGCATCGGCAGGAAGGTGCGTAATGCTATCGAGGAAAAGCGTTCCGCCACTGGCAAGATCGAATGCACTCTTAATCTTAGCCGTTCCAAAAAGTTCTTTTTTCGCTTGTTCAAGCGTTTCAAACACACTGCAATCAATCACAATAAACGGTGCCCCTTTACGAGAGGACTCATTGTGAATATCGCCCGCAAGCTCTTCCTTACCAACGCCCGATTCTCCGAGAAGAAGTACGGGGACATCAGAAGCCGCAGCCTGTTCAGCTAAATGAAACACGTGACGCATAAGCGGTGCACGCCCGATGCTATTACCAAACTGTTCGCGCGCACTCATCGTCAGCTCCGGACGGTCTTGTATGAGAGGGATAACGATGCGCGTATGCCCCAGCTGGACTTCCGTATTCGGAGAAAGTTTTGCGGACGTAACTTTAACACCTTCAATACTCGTTCCATTGGTCGAACTTAAATCGTTAATCGTCAGTCCACCATCGTTCTCAATTGTAATTGCGCAATGCTGGCGAGAAACGGTTGTATCGGCGATTGAGAGATCATTCGTCAATCCCGAACCAATGGTGTAAGGCGATTTTGAGATAACATATTCACGTCCTTCGAGAGGCCCTGCGGTCACCAAAAGCCGCGGTTTTTTACCGATGCCGCCAGAGGGTGTCACCGTATGCAGAACAATCGTGTGCTGTTCGGTCGTTTCCTTCATTTCCTTAACCTCTTTTCCTACTTCAAAGATATCACAAAGCATCCATGCTAACATCTACTGAGGCGTCGCGTGAAACGCCTCAAAGACTTTGAATCAGCTGCGTAATCAATTTTGCCATACGCGGTTGAGCCGAGACCGTTTGAGTCAAAATATCCACATGGCATAAAGCCTCCGAGGAAAGTCCCGCCGCAAGATTGGTAATACAGCTAATCCCCGCAACTCGCATACCACACGCACAAGCGACAACGGCTTCGGGAACGGTTGACATCCCGACAGCATCTGCTCCCAGCAAACGCCATGCGCGAATTTCAGCCGGTGTTTCATACGATGGACCGGTTGAAAAAGCATAGACGCCTTGATGGAGCCGAACCTCTGCAAGTTGCAGCAGCTTTGCAATCAGCTCCGGATCATACACATGGCTCATATCGGGGAAACGCGTCCCCCATCCCTCGCGCAACGTCCCGCGCAACGGATTCACTCCGGTCAGATTCAAATGATCGGTTAAGACCATAAAGTCTCCGGGGCGAAAGGCTGGATTGATTCCTCCAGCAGCATTTGTAAGAAGCAGCGTCTTTACGCCTAAGCAACGCAACAGCTCTACAGGGTAAAGGACTTGCTCCCAAGAGCAACCCTCGTAATAATGCCGGCGTCCGCTAAAAACGACAACGCGTTTACCGCCCAATGTCATCAGCAATAGTTCACCATGATGTCCCACAACCGTACTCGCTCCGTAGCCCGCAAGCGCATTATAGGGCAGACGCGCATGAACCGTTTCCGTCGATAAGACATCGCCCCATCCCGATCCCAAAATCACGCCACACGCAATGGGCGCTTCTCGGAAAACGGCAGGCAAGGTTGCGACCACAGATTCAAGCATTATTTTGTCCCCTCAATAGATTGCTTGTCCTGCACTTCTTTCGCCTCTTTTAAGTCGATGAGATTTGCAGGCGAATGAACATCCGCAAGCTTTTGAATGATATCAACGCGCATTCCCGAATGAACGAGCGCAAATAATTTCTCGACATTCCAATTCGTCAAACGGAAACAACCACGCGATTCAGGGCGTCCAATCGTATTCGGATGCGGTGTCCCGTGAATGCCATAGCCGGGAAGCGAAAGCCCAATCCAACGGCTTCCAACCGGATTCCGCGGACCCGCAGGAACCACCATTTTCCCAATCGATTCATCCTGTCCGTAATTCGCAGGATCGTACGTATAGTTGGGGGCAATCGCCATATTCTTAATCGTGACCTCCCCCACTTGAGGAAGATTTCTTTTATTACGTGCAATCGAACAGGGGAAACGCAATCGTATCACGCCATTCGTGTCATAGCCCACCAGTAAACATTCATCCAAAGCAATCACCAAACGTGCCGGATGTTCCAATGCCGCCATCCGCACATTCGGAACAACAAGCGACGTTCCAACCGTCAAATCTTCGGGCCAATTGATAATTGCCGGATTCAAATAACGCAACGTACGTTCTGACGTATGAAATCTTTCCGCAATGCACTCTCCGAGTGTGTCATATCCCATCACGCGTAAGCGCGACCGTTCCGCCCACGTCGGAGGTGTCGCCCCTGTGACTAACGCAACATCATTCGACACAATCGTATATCTCTCGAGCGGCTCAACCATCTCCGCAATTCGCGCATACAGAGGCAAATCAATCCACGTCGTCGGCGCGACGCCTTCCGATGTTTGCCATGCCGCCATCGCCGTACGCGACGTCGTTCCCCATACGCCATCAATCACACCTGCCGAAAAATTATGCCGATCAAGGAAAATCTGAAGCATCAAAACTTCTGTACTGTACCCCTTCGGTGGCAACAGTGCATGGCTACAATTCGGGAGACGTATCGCACGCTCTTCCACTGTTTCTGCATCGGGGTCTTCCACCACCGGATCCGACTCTCTTGTCATGACCGGTTGCGTTGCTTGCGAAGGAAGCGCGACTTCTTCAATCACGATCTGATACGGCGTCGTGTCCTCTTCAACCGCAGGAGGTGGCAACGGAGACATCTCCGCCAAAGCCGTTCCACTTACCAACAAGATTGTCATCAAAAACTTCATACGTGAACACTCCTCACTAGCGATAGTTTACCAAAAGAAAGCTCCGATAAGCCTATATTCTCTTCATCGCGTGACAAAAAATACACGCGTCCCCCTCCACTACATCTCATAAAAAAGTACCCCGCGAGTCTCGCGGGGTACTTTTCTTAAAAGCCTTACTTTACTCGTCTTTATCGTCACCTGTCAGCGACTTCTTTAGCTCCTCTGCTTTTTCAGCAGCTGCTTCATTTCCTTCTTTAAGTCCTTTTTTGAACTCTCCAGAAGAACGCCCTAAAGAACGCGCGATTTCCGGAATCTTCTTCGCTCCGAAGATGAGCGCGATAATAACGATAACAATGAGAATCTGCCAAAGACCTGGACGCATGAGAAGCCTCCTTTTCAACGATAGAGCCGAGTCGCTCGCTGAGCAGCAAGATCGGCTTCACGACGTTTGACCGTTTCGCGTCTGTCATAAAGCGTCTTGCCCTGACAGAGCGCAATTTCGACTTTAACCTTTCCGCGTGGATTCAGATAAATCCGCAACGGAATCAGCGAAAGTCCCTTTTGTTCGACCTTTGCCCGAAGCCGAAGAATTTCAGATCGGTGCATCAAGAGACGACGTGTCCGCAACGCCTCATGATTGAAACGGTTGCCAAATGCATACGGTGGGATTCTAACCTGCATGAGCCAGAGTTGATTCGTCTCATCAACTTTACACCATGCACCTAACAATCCACCTTCGCCATTGCGCAACACTTTGACTTCTGTACCGAGAAGTTCAATTCCGGCCTCGAGCTTCTCCAAAACGGTATAATCATGAAGAGCCTTCCGATTAACAGCAAGGTTTCCTGATGGTGCCGCTTTTACTTTCCCAGAGGCCATAGAGAAAATTAACGGCGTGCGAAACGCGCCTGTGCCGCTTCACGATCCTCAACCGCCTGCATATCGACCTGTGCAACCACAAGCCCTTCAGCAATTTCACGCAAAGCGATATCAGACTTATCCTCAAAAGGAGAAATCGGACGCAAAAACGGACGCTCGCCACGATTCAACTGGCGCGTACGTTGAGAGACAAGATTCACTAACACGGGAACACTCGGCACACGTGTACGAGCCTTTTCAAGTACTTCAAGATTCATATGAGTCTCCTTGGGAATGGGATAAAACTATTGAGCCGGAACTGCAGGCAAATTCACCGGTGCTGGCGCAGGAGCGCTGGCACGATCTGCCAAAGAAGAGGAGGCAATCCCTCCACGCATCAAAAAGGCAATGAGCAAACTATTCAGAATAAGAATCACGCCAAGGACAACCGTTGTACGTGTAAGGACATTTCCGACGCGACCACCAAAAACTTCCTCACCCATACCACCGCCAAAGGCAGACCCCATACCACCCGACTGATCTTTCGGTGGTTGAAGCATAACAATCGCCACCATAAGAAGCGCAACCGCAACTTCAACGAAAAATAATACGCCCAGTATAAATGTCATAATCGAATTTCCTTTTGATACGAAAACTGTTGGATAATAACGGAATATGGCGCAACTGTCAACATTTCACCTCGTTCAAGTAGGCTCCAGCATCGTGCAAATGAATGTGACGACCGCTCGGTAATCGTACAAGTTCGCTCTTTCGTCTCAGCCTCTTATGCGAATAAACGGTAAGGGAAACAAACGTAGCGCATTGTTTTTGATAAGCTATAGGAGTTTTTTATTCATTATGTAGAGGTTTCCCGAATGAATCGACTTCAATATCTTCTTCGTCGTCTTTTACTTTTGATACCGACTTTTTTTGGTATCACAGTTGTTTGTTTCCTCTTAACACGTTTATTGCCCGGCGGTCCGGTGGAGATGCGGTTGGCACAAATGCGCGGGATGGGTGGCGGTGGCGAAGCTGGCGGCGGAGCCAATGTCGTCATGGTCAGTGAGGACATTAAGAAAGAATTGACACGTCAGTTCGGATTCGATCAGCCGTTGTGGAAGCAATATATTACGTGGGCGTGGACGAACCGTCTGGGCATGAAGATGAAATCATATGAATATCCCGATCGAACGTCATGGGAGTTAATTCGGACACGGTTACCCGTTTCCTTATGGTTCGGAATGGTTGCTTTTCTAGCTTCTTATCTCGTGTGTATCCCGCTTGGGATTGCAAAGGCTCTTCGACATGGAGCAGCCTTTGACTTCATTTCGAGCGCCATTGTGTTTTCCGCCTATGCGATCCCGTCCTTTGCCATTGGTATGATTTTGAAGATGTTTCTGTCGGGAACAGTCGATGGCTTGTGGGATATTTTCCCCATTGGCGGATTTGAAAGCGACAATGCCGCAGCGATTGGCGGATGGACGCTCTTTGTCGATCGTGCGTACCACATGGTGCTTCCGGTGACCGCCTATGTTATGACGAGTTTTGCGCTTCTGACGATTATGATGAAGAACTCTTTAATGGAACAGATGAGTGCCGATTATGTTCGTACCGTACTCTCTAAAGGAGCAACGCGTCGCCGTGCGATTTGGGGACATGCCTTGCGAAATGCTTTGATCCCGATCGCAACTGGATTCGGAAGTGTTTTAGGAATGTTATTCGCCGGCAGCATGATTATTGAAACGCTGTTTGAAATTCCCGGCATGGGACAGCTTTCGTTAAATGCGTTGGTCGGACATGACTATGCGGTATTTATGGCGATGCTTGTTATGACCGCTTCCATTCAACTTTTCGGCAATCTGATTTCCGACTTCTGCTATATGCTGATTGATCCGCGTATCCACTTTGACTAAGGTCAGCGATCCGACAAGTGCAGAGGAAGGGAGAATGTGGACGAAAGGAGCCCACGCTTCCTCATGAATGAAATCTTACGCGAGAAGCTTAAAAATCTTCCGGAAAAACCCGGCTGTTATCTCTATCGTGATCGAGCCGGAAAGATTATTTATGTAGGGAAAGCGGTTAATCTTCGCCGTCGTGTACAAAGTTATTTTCGCGCTTCAACCTTACGCACGGCACCGCCAAAACTCCGTAGTCTTGTACATCATGTTGAAGATTTAGAACTTCGTATTGTGCGAACAGAAGCAGAAGCGTTGTTGACGGAAAGTCATCTCATTAAAACGTATCGTCCGCGATTTAATATTCTTCTGCGCGATGATAAACGCTACCTTTCATTAAAAGCCGATCCGGAGAAACCGTTCCCGCGGATCGTCACATGCCGTATTGTTCGAGATGATGGCGCACATTATTTCGGCCCCTTCCCGTCCTCTACCGTCGTTCGTTCGGCACTTGATTTTACAGAGAAAAGATTTGGACTTCGTAAGTGCGCCACGCTTCACCCCTGCGCCGAAGATCATACCCACTGCATGGCGGATGTGATTCGCTTCTGTTCAGCGCCGTGCTTGCAGCGTATTTCCGAAGAAGATTACCGGATTCGCTTTGATGAAGCGTGCGCCTTCTTACGCGGTGAACGTCCGGCGATAATTGATGAAGTCCGCCTGCAAATGGTTGAAGCCTCTGCCCAACAAGACTATGAGAAAGCGGCAAGATTCCGCGATACATGGTTGGCACTCAAAGAACTCACCCGTGAAAAAGCGCGTGCACGATTAGCCCCTTCCATTAAAAAACCGACGGTGGAAGACGGTTTAGCTGAACTTGCAAAACTTCTTGAATTGCCACATCCACCACACGTGATTGAATGCTTTGATATCTCCCACCTTATGGGCTCTTATACCGTTGCCTCTATGGTAGTAGCAGTCGAAGGAGTACCGGACAAACGGCGTTATCACCGTTTTCGCATTCGCTCCGTCACCAATGATGATCCCAATGCGATGGCAGAAGTCATTCGCCGACGCTACACACGACTTCAACGAGAAGGCGCACCGCTCCCCGATTTAATTCTTTGTGACGGAGCACAACTCCAAGTGCGAGCAACGCGGGAAGTACTCAAAGAATTAGGGCTGTACGCATTGATTCCCGTAGCAGGACTCAATGAACATTTCGAAGAAATCGTCCGCGACGATGGGCGTCCCAACCTTCTTCTTCCACGTGAAAGTGATGCGCTTCATATCTTAATTCGATTGCGCGACGAAGCGCATCGATTTGCCATCACCTTCAATCGTCATCTGCGCCGTCAAGCATTACGTGAATCCGTCCTTGATGAACTTCCCGGCATTGGACCGGTTCGCAAGCAACAGCTTCTGACCTTCTTTGGTTCCGTATATCGATTAGCAGCAGCAGAAGAAGCGGACATTGCGCAACAATCGGGAATCACACCTGAGCTTGCCCATGCGATTAAGAGGGCGCTCCAAATGAAATACACAGACCCCGATTAACATTTGCCGGGCATAAAAAAGACCGCCCTTGGCGGACGGTCTCTCATCGCTTCTCTGGCGATTAGTGGCAACAGCCACAGCCGCACCCATGCCCGTGAGCATGCGAACACGAATCCGCGTGCGCACAGCCAGCGTCCGACTTCGTTTCTGCCTGAAAAGAAGAAAACGCTTTCGTCAGCTTCTTGCCACCACAATTCGGACAGCCCTTCGGCGCATCCGAAAACGTTCGAGCGAGATAGTCAAAAGGTTTCCCGCAAGCGTTACAAACGTATTCGTAAATCGGCATTGCGTTACTTCTTTACCGCGACCGGTGCTGTAACGACCTGATCGACAAGCCCATAAGCCTTCGCCTGATCAGCAGACATAAAATTATCACGCTCCGTATCACTGAAAATCGTCTCGAGCGGTTGCCCCGAATGCTTCGCGAGAATCTCGTTCAACGACTGCTTCATCCGCTGAATTTCCGCCGCCTGGATTTGGATATCGGTGCACTGCCCCTCTGCACCACCTAAAGGCTGATGAATCATAATGCGGGCATTCGGAAGCGCATAACGTTTCCCCTTCGTTCCAGCCGCCAGCAATACCGACCCCATGCTTGCCGCCTGACCAATACAATACGTCGCGATATCACAACTCATAAACTGCATCGTGTCATAAATCGCAAGCCCTGCCGTGACGACACCGCCCGGCGAATTGATATAAAAGGCAATGTCCTTTTTGGGATCCTGAGACTGAAGGAAAAGCAGTTGCGCGATAATAAGATTCGCCACCGTGTCATCAATCGGACCGCCTAGAAAAATAATACGGTCCTGCAAGAGACGTGAATAAATGTCATAAGAACGCTCACCATGTGCAGTTTGTTCAACGACGATGGGCACCAGCATATTGTTTTGAATGTCTTTCATCTGTTTCTCCTTGAAATGTGCTCTATTTTATCACAAAACAGAGCGGACACCGCTCCTTACGACACTCCACAAGCGCCTCGGCACAAAGAAGGTCGCGCTCCTCCCATAGCGTTCGGCAGCGCTCATCGCAGCGCCCTTGCGGTATAGAAAGCAGAGATCTATTTTCCTGTCAGCAACGAAATGGCTTTCGAGAGTTCTTCATCAGAGCCAACAATGATGACGTAATCGCCAGCAGAGAGACGCGTTTCTGCACCCGGCGAAATTTGCGCACGTGTGCTGCGACCATAGATCGAAATAACGGAAACTCCCGTTACGCGACGAAGATCAAGCTCGGCAAGTGTTTTTCCAACGACTGCCGAACCGTTGGGGATTACAATCGTTTCAGTATGAACTTTAATCAACGAATCAATGGTAAGGGGATCTTCGGAGGGAAGAATATTAACGTCAAAAGCACGTGAAAGCGTTTCATAAGATTCCACATAGCCTTTACGAAAACGTTTGGAAGAACGCGCAACAAAGACAATTGCCGATAAAAGAATGGCGATAAGAATCCACCGGTTGTGCAAGAATCCAGTGCAAAGAAGTGCGGTATAAATTACGATGACAGCAAAGCCAACCACTCGAAGCGTAAATTTGATGAAGTGGCGTACTTTACGAAGCTGACGAGCACTAACGAAAGCGTCATCTGCCACGTGCCGGGCGATTTCAGCCCATGTATGTTGCGCCGCCCATAGCGCAGGCGCAGAAAGAAGAAGCGCCGTACCAGTACAAAGAATCCCACCCCACGAAATTTCATAAGAAAACGGTTGCCAAAAGCGATCCAATTGCCGAAGAAGCTCTGTCACCACCGGAATGCGCGCGACCACATAAACTCCGGCAAAAAGAATCGCAATAATGGCAAAGTCTACAGCGAGTAAAATGATATGGTTGCGGATATGTATCGCCACAATAATACCATTGGTACGATTGGCACGGAGCGAAATACTCCAGTGCCGATACCAGCGAAGAATCGCGTGCGCGTGCGCTCCAAAAGCGTGCGAAGTCACGTTGTAAAGACGATCAGAAGCGCGCAAAAGATAAGGATTTGTTGCCGTACAGAGAAGCGCGACACCGACGGCAATTTGATAAAGAGGACGATCACTCAAACCACTCGTCATCGCAATTCCGGCAATGATGAAGGCAAATTCGGCGACCTGCCCCATCCCGATCCCAACCTTGAACGCATCGCGTGGCGTTTCTCCCATAAGAATACAGGCAACGGTATTATTCACCAATTTAAGACCGATCATAACAACGGTAATCAACAGAATAACAGCGGCATTGTCCCACAAGGCAATCGGTTCGACCATCAATCCCACAGAGATAAAAAAGACTGCGGCAAAAAGATTGGTAACAGGGTTCACCGCCCGTTCAATCCGCCGTTTGGCGCGTGCTTCCGAAAGAATGGCTCCTGCCAAAAAAGCACCTACGACCAACGAAAGATTCAGGACGTTTTGCGCCAGACAAGAAACGCTAAAGCAAATCCCCAACGCCACCATCAGTACAATTTCATCACTGAAATGTTCCGTCACATAGTTCATCAATTTAGGAACAAAAAGAATGCCGAAAACAATAACGCCGACAAGGAAAAGCGACAAGACAGCGAGTTGCTTAATCACAACGGTGGCCATTGTCCAAAAATCGCCCCCTTCTCCGCCTCCCACACCATTCAATACGGCAATCAATAAAATCGCCAACACGTCTTCAATCAAAGCAATTGCAAACGTATTATCGGCGAAACGTTTACCCAGCCACCCTAATTCATCAAGCGTTTTGGCGGCAATCGACGTTGAACTATCACAGAGAATCAATCCGAGAATAAACCCTTCGAGCGCGCTCCATCCCAACATTTTACCCAACACGAATCCGCCGACCACCATCAATGCCACATCCCATAACGCCGGAAAAACAACCGTTCCCCCCATTTTACGCACACGACGGAAACTAAAGCCAAGCCCAATGGAAAACATTAAGAACATTACACCCAAATCCGATAACATTTGAATGTTTTCTTTATTACTGATAAGGGCAGGTGGAATATTCGGTCCCACAATAATACCGGCAAGAATATAACCGACGGTCATCGGCAAATTAAATCGGCTGAAGATAAGACCCACCGCCGCTGCCACCGCGATAACGATGCTCATATCGGCAAAAAACGATGCTCCCATCAAGAATCCTTTCTACGCGTAACTAATTTCCTGCCATTCTAACACAGACAAAACGAAAAGGAATAAGATTATGGTTTATGGCTACATTCGCGTCTCGACCGACAAACAAACGGTTGAGAATCAGCGATTCGAAATCAATCGTTTCTGCCTCGCACAAGGCATTCAAGTCGATCGATGGATTAAAGAAACCATCTCCGGAACGAAACCGATTACACAGCGTGCACTCGGTCCACTCCTACGACAGACACGCGTGGACGATCTCCTCATCTGCACAGAATTATCACGCCTTGGACGCACCTTATTTATGATTCTCGATATCCTTAATATTTGTATGAACCGCGGTGTCCGCGTATGGACGATCAAAGACAACTATCGCCTCGGCGATGATATTTCCAGCAAAGTTCTCGCCTTTGCCTTCGGCATCAGTGCTGAAATTGAACGTAATCTCATTTCACAGCGAACCAAAGAAGCGCTCGCCCGAAGACGTGCCGAAGGGCTTCATCTCGGCGCACCGGCAGGCGTAAAGCGTCGCCACAAACTGACACCTTATGGTGCACGCATTCAGCAAATGCTTCTGCGCGGACTTCCACGCACACGAATTGCCAAACGCCTTCACGTTCACCGAACCACACTTTTACGATTTCTTCGCGAACAAGAGCTTCATCCGAGCGAGTAGTCGGCGGAAGCCAAGGCGTATCCGCTCATGACACGCCCTGCTTCCCTTGCAAGTTAATTCTTGGGAGACAAACACCAGTGCCGCACCGGACATCCTGCGCATTGCGCTCCACGCGGACGGCAACGCGTTTGACCAAAAGAGACAAAGATCGAATTCCACGCAATCCATAAACGTTCGGGGAGACATTGCCGCAACGCCCGTTCCGTCTCCAACGGCGTCTCTGTCGTTACAATTCCAAGCAGATTGTTAATCCGATGCACGTGCGTATCAACGCAAATCGCCGGTAATCCAAAGGCAAGCGAAACAACCAAATTCGCCGTTTTCCGTCCGACGCCGGGCAACTCGATCAGCTCCTCCACCGTATGCGGAATCACGCCGGCAAACAGTGTCTCCACCGCTTCCGATAATGCGTGAAGATGTTTCGCCTTGTCATGATAAAAACCGACTGGATAAATCAGCGTTTCGAGTTGGGCAATCGGAACCGCAGCAAGCGCGTTCAACGTCGGAGCCACAGGAAAAAGTCGCGCCAATGCCGCCGCCGTCGTTTGATCCTTCGTCCGCGCGGAAAGAATCGTCCCGACTAAAATGCGGTACGGGTCATGCGTCTGCGCGGCAATCAAATCCATAATCGGCGCCTGCGTCTGCGAGAAAGCTTTTGCAAGGGCATCGTGAATGGCATCGAAATCCACAACGGTACGTTTATTTTTGAGGCTCATGGGCAGAATCGTCCTTGTGGAAAATCAATTGAATACCGTTCCACGCATTATGGAAAAAGACGTAAAAAGCCGGCCCCAAAGCAACAAAAGGGTCACCGCACGAAATCGCCAAATAAGTTGTATAAGACGTATTTTTCTGCCCGAGCAGTTGCGAACATTCACGACGATGATTCGGCCACCCCAACAATGCTCCAACGGCAAAGCAAAAGACGCAAATTGCAAGATCAATCACCGCCACCCACACAACATCGGAATGCGTTATTCCAACCGTATTCGTATGAATGAAATGCGATGCCGAAGCGGCAATAATCATCACCAATATCATCCACGTATACAACGTTGAGCCAGTCAAAAACACGCCGACCGCACGCGCCTTTTCGCCCCACCGAGACCGCGCGAAAATGGCCAAGCTCAAAGGCAACAGCGTGACAAAAACCACCCGTCCGGCAATCATCCACAGCGCATCCCCTATCGGCTGATGCAGCACCAATGGCACCGCCACCGGCAACACCGCGCTGATACATAAAGCACTCAATAAAAAACCGCTCGCGGCAAAAGTAATACTTCCGCCCAGCAATGAAATAATAATCGGTGCCGCCGAAGCCGTCGGTGTAATCGCCGTGAAAAACGCCGCCTGCGCAAATCGTTCAGGAACGCCGCTCAACAACATTCCGCCCCAGAGCCCGAAAGGAATTGCAATATTGGCAGCAATCACAACAAAATGCCGCCACGAAATCGCATGGCGGTTAAAATCCATTCGGACGAAAACCACCGCCAACATATAAAAGAGAAACAGCGGCATCGTCCAATCGAAGCGATGCAGTTCGGGGAAAATCCATCCGCCGGCAAAACATCCCACCAGTAAAAGCGTTCTTAACATGGATCCCACCTCACGGCGCAAGCGGTGTAGACGGTGTCGTTTCCGGTAGTAGCTCTGGCGACGTGGCATCAATGGTTGCCAATGAAAGATTCGCGATCCCTGCCATACGGCACGCATCCACGACCTTCATAAACTCACCGTACGGCGTACCTTTATCCGCACGAATAATAATCGGTTGCCCGGGAAGATAGCCTGCCACTTGGTGCAACAAACGCTCCAACGCTTCACCGCTGAACGAACGTTGATTGACCGAAACAATGCCATGACGTGAAACATTCAATATAATTTCGCCGGGTAAGCGCGTCGGCATCTGTGCCGAACGTGCCGAAGGCAGTAGCACATCCACTTCATACTCCCACTGCGAAAACACCGTTGACGTAATGAAAAAGCACAACAGTAGAAAAATAACGTCCATCATCGCCGTCATTTGAAACTGCGGAAGTACCGGTTGATGTTTACGAAAATTCATAATTACCCTTGCACGTGTTTACTGCCGAGCACCGCAATCAACTCCGCACAAGCCCCCTCCAACTCCGCCACCAACTTCGATGCACGACGACGGAAATACGCATAAAAAACCATCATCGGAATTGCAATAATCAAACCGAAAATCGTTGTCACAATCGCCTTTGAAACGCCTTCTGCCAGTAGCGTGGGCTTTGCCGCCGCTACATCCGTTGCCACCGCGCCAAACGCCTGTAGCATTCCTATCACCGTTCCCAACAATCCCACCATCGGAGCGATTGTTGCGATATCCAGCAACCACTGCGTTTGCCCCTGAATTAAATCCGACTGACGCGCCCCTTCGCTCTCCGCCACTTTCGCAATCATCGTTACATCTGCCCGCGGCGCATTGCGCACAGCGTCTAACGTCGATAATACGACGGAGCTTAAAGGCGACGGCACATCTTCGCACAAACGACGCGCCTCACTCGGATCGTCCGAAGCCAAATACTTCGGCAAATCACGGCGGAGCCGATTCGGCACCACCGCTCCCAGTCGCAACGTTCCGAGAAAATAGAGACAAAGACCTGCCCCCATCACCGACATTGCCAGCAAGACCCACATCAGCCAACCGCCCACGTCCCATGCCTGCAACAACGTCATAGTTCCTGTCTCTGCCAAAATTCCAAAAGTCATAGCTCATCGCCTTTCATCAACGACATAATTTGCGCATTGTACCATTTCCATATAAATACTTACCGCAGTACCCTCTCTACTCGCGTAAGAGAATACTGCGGTCGCGTTCTCAGAAGCCCTACTTCGGATCAATCACCATCGGATCGGCAGCCGGCTTGCGATCACGCCGCCCCATAATGAGATACGCCGCGGGAATAAAATACAGTGCCATGACCGAGGACAAGATAATACCGCCCACCGATCCAATGCCAATGGACGCACGCATTTCAGACCCGAGCCCCGTTCCCGTTGCCATCGGCAACATACCGAAAAGTGCCGCGACACAACTCATCAGAATCGGACGGAACTTACTCTTCGCGGCACGCATCAGCGCAATATGCTTGGTAATGCCACTCCGCTTTCGCAACGTATTGACCTCGTCAATCAGCAGAATAGCCGCATTCACCACGACGCCCACCAACATAATACCGGCGAGCAAACCAAACATCGACAGCGTCGTATTCGTTATCCACAAAGCCATATACAAACCAAGGTAAGAGAAAGGAACGGTCAACAAAATGATGAACGGTTGCGTCCACGATTCCATCAACGCACAGAGGAGCAAATACGTCAAAACAATCGCGATAATCGACACGCTTCCAAATTCCTCGAACGTCTCCTGCATCTTTTCCGCCATACCGCCCACCACAGACGTATAGCCTAAGGGGAGATTCTCTTGAATGATTTTAGCTTCTGTCGCCAGCGCCGTACCTAACCCGTACCCTTTGGCGGCATTGGCATACAGCACAACCGTACGCATCTTTTCATAGCGCATAATCATCGTCGGTTGCAAATTGTCGGTAATCTCGGCAACCGCCCCCAACGCAATCGGCGTTCCATCAGGCCCGGGGAAATTCATATCGGCAATTTGCGCTTGCCCTTCCATTTGGCTGTAACGTGCGCGAATCTTATACGAACGGTCGCCTTTCTTATACGTCGTTTCCTCAATACCGGCGACATTACCACGCAACGATTGCCCCAAAGACGCCGAAGGGATTCCCATATCATGCAGGACCGAACGGTTCGGCAAAAAGCGAACTTCCGGACGGCCGGGGCGAATAGAGTTCGTCACGTCCACAGAAGCAGGATCGGCGCTAAATCCTTTGGAGACACGCAGTCCTATTTCATTAAGCGCATCCAAATCAGATCCGGAAATATACTGCGTAATATCTTGCGAAGCACCACCTGCCGCACTTGGAATCAGCACCGAAGAGATACAATCCGGTTCCGCCGCAAGAATGGCACGAACGCGATTACGGATATCAATCAGTTTATCGGTCGGACGTTCCGTCATCGGAATCAAGCGTAGATTGATTTCCGCAAGATAAGAGCCTTCGGACACCTGTCCAATCGATCCTTGCACTTTGCCGCAGTTCACAATCAGATGCTCAACCGATTTTTCCGCCTTCTGAATCTGTTGAGCAATCGCCTGTGTCCGCACAACGGTATGACTGATATTGTAATCGGCAGGATATTCCAGCTTTACCGTCATATCGCCTTGGTCAGTCTCCGGCACAAAGTCAAGCTGTACGTGTTTCGGGAAGTACATAAAGCCGAGCACCGTCAACACCGTTGACACGCCGACAAACACCCATGGCGCACGCGCGATACTCTTAATGGAGCGCACATATCCACGTTCAATATGCTTATAAAACCAATTCCACGGTGTCAGCATTCGCACCAAGAACGGATTGATGTGCTTTGTCCCCCAGTTTTGCGTCACCATTGCGAGAATCGGTGTCAACGTGAAGGAAATCAGCAGCGACGCAAACGTTGCCGCCGTAACCGTAACGGCAAACGGCGCAAGGAAACGTCCGGAAATGGATTGCATCGTAGTAATCGGCAAAAACACGACAATGTTCGTTAATGCCGACGCCGCAACGGCAAGCGCGACATAGCCGGTCGCACTACTCACCGTCTCTGCGACATCAAATGGAACACCTTTCTTCTTGTCGAAAGCAAGTGCGATATTCTCCAGCACAACAATTGAGTTGGCGACCAAAATACCGACCGAAATACCAGCCGCAGACATCGTAATAATGTTGAACGTATAGCCGAAAAACTGAAACACAATCAGCGCAATAATCATCGTCACCGGAATGGAAACGAACGCAACAAACGCCGTGCGAATATCCGCGAGGAAGAGTAACAGCACAATACCGGTGAGTAGAATGCCTTGCCATACAGACGAAAGCCCGTCGTTCACCGTGGCATTGATGTACGTACCGTCATCACGGAACCACACCAATTCCATACCGCCGGGAAGCGTATCCTTCACCGTTGCGACAACATTCTGAACGAGATTCACCACCGAAGCCGCGTTGGCATCGCCTTTTTTCGTGACCTTCATCACCACACACGGTTCGCCATCATAAAAGGAAATAGACGTCTTACGTTCAGTACCGAATTGGAACGTTGCCACGTCACGCAAATAAATGCGTTGCCCGCGCACCGTACCGATTTGAATCTCGCCTAAATTCTCAAGCTGATCTGGTTCCGCATCAAAAGTCAGTGAAAGCTCACGGCGGTAATCATCAATCTGCCCGACTGGAATTTTGACATTCTCCTGATTCAACGCCGCAATAATATTGGACATTGCCAGCCCACGCACCGCCAACTGATCGCGATCCACATCGACAATCACCTGACGCTCCATGCCACCAATCAAATCGACACTTGCCACACCTTTCAATGAGGCGAAGCGGTCGGACAGCTTATCATCGGCATAATCATACAGTTCATCAATCGGCAATGACCCTTTAAGCGCAAGCGTCACCACGGGCGTGGCATTCACGTCGAACTTCAAAATTTCAGGCTTATCCGCCCCCGCCGGTAAATCATCAAGAATTAAATCGACCTTTTCACGCACATCCGTCGCCGCGACATCCACATCACGATCAAGGTTAAACTCAATCAGAATTTGCGTAAAGTTATTCAAACACGTCGACGTAATATGCCGAATGCCCTCCACCTGCGCCACCGCGTCTTCAATCTTACGCGTGACGGCAGTTTCCAATTCATCCGGCGAAGCGCCTGCGTACGTCACCGAAATCGTGACGAACGGCACATCCACCGATGGCAATAAGTCATTGCCCAGTTTTTTGATTGAAAGGATTCCGAAGAATGAGAGCATGATAATCAATACACTCATCGCAATCGGACGTCGAGTCGAAGCTGTTGCCAAAAACATAATGAATTCCTTCTAACGAGCCAAGAAATGCGGCGGGAGACGCTTACATCGCACCCTACTCAACGGTTTTTACACAGTCGCCGGGATTCAGCAGCAACATACCTTCGCTGACCACCTGCGCTTGTTCAAACGCTTCCGGATTACTGATTTCAACCATATTCTCCGATCGCGCCCCCTTCTGGACCTCGACAGCCTTCACGATCCCTGCCTGATCCACGACAAACGCAACCAGCTTCCCGCCACGGAGGCAAACCGCCCCCGCCGGAAGTCCGACCCCTTTACGTTCGGAAAAAACGACCTGCCCATCGCACAACATTCCGGGCGCAATCGCCGCATCAGCGTTCAACCGCACACGCACTTCAAAGGTACGACTAATGTCATTCACCATCGGCGCCTTGTAAGTCACCGGCAACGTTTGCCCCAACGACGTCACAATCTTCGTTTCGCCCACCTTCACATCGGCATAACGCGCCGCATTCATCATAAAGCACGCCTCATACACAAGCGGATTGTTAATAACGAAAATCTGCGTCCCCGCCTCTGCATAGTCGCCACGATCTTTAAGCTTTTGCGTCACCACACCGTCAAAAGGTGCCGCACCTTGCGAATCGGCAAGATTCTTCTCTGCGATCAAGAGCGATGTCGCCATCTGTAAAATCTTAGAGTCGGCAACCGCAACCGCCGCCTTCGCGCGCTCAAGCGTTGCCAACGTACTCCGCAATTGAAGCTCCGTCTTTTCCCACGCATCCTTCGTTACCGATTGCGTTTCATTATAAAGGCGATTGTACCGCGCCTCATCTAACCGCGCCTTGTCATACGTCGCCTGCGCCTCTGATTGCGCCGCCAACGCTTCCTCGCGTTGCGCCTTGACCACCACTTGATCCGCTTTCGCAATCGCCAAATGGTTCTCAAGATTCACGCGATCCACCTGAAACAAAGGTTGCCCCGCTTTGACGAAATCGCCCTCATCGACTTTCACCTCATCAATCGTACCCGGCAAACGCGACGCAACTGCCGCCGTATACTTCGCCCGCACGCTCCCTTGAAGCGAAATGCTATCGACAAACAAAACGTCTGCGGTCAACTGACACACACGCACCCGCGGACGCGTATCCGGCGCCACCGTCGCCTCTTTTCGATCACAGCCCAAAACTAAAACCAACGTGGACAAAATAAGCGGTAAAGTCTTTTTCATACTCTCTCCAATTATCAATTAACCTTATTCAACAACAGCCGTCACCGATGACACCGGCGTAGCAGCGGGCACCTCTTCACCCCAGCCAAGCCCTACCGTATCACGGAAAACATATTCCGAAAGCGCATCCGCATAGCCCGCCGAAAGCGCATCAATGCGCGCCTGCTCACGCGCCGAAAACTTATCCAGCACATCCGAAAGCGTTTCTTGATCATTCTTGTAGCGTTCATACGTCTCATCGTAATCAATCTCTGCTGCACGTTTAGACGATTCCGCCACCTCCACGCGATCCCGCGCCTGTCGCCAATTCGTCCACGCCTGCCACACCGAAACCATCAACGTCGAAGCACTATCCTCACGCAAATCATACGCCGCACGCCCATTCTCACGCGCCGTCATATAATCGGAAATGGATTGAAGTCCATCAAAAAGATACATGACCCCACCGACGCCACCGGTCAAATATTTGTGCGGCGTCAGAAAATCATTGGAACTATACGCACCGCCACCACTCACTGAAAGCGTCGGCAGAAAGTGCGCCAAAGCAGCAAGAGCCTCCACCTTACGCAATTGAACATTCAAATCCCCTGCCCACATTTCCTTGCGGTTCACCAATGCCGCCCACAACCATTCCTCTAAAGGAGACTGCATCGCCTCCACACGCGTACACGGCAAAAACTTCCCCTCACCATCGGTCAATGCCCACGGAAGTTTCCGCACCTCCAGCAACGAATCGCCATCCACATTGGGAACGGCTTCCGCAAGCGGATAGAAATTAAGCATATCGAGCAGCTGCGCCTTCGCCAAGGTGCGATTGTCCTGCGCGATAATCCCATTATAAATATCACTCTTATGGAAAACCTCCACCCGCGCCGCCTCACCTTTTAAGACAAGCCCCTCACCTTTCAAATGCTCCACTTGCTTAAGAAGCTCCGCCGAGGCCTGACTTTGCGCCTCATACGCCTTCACCATTTGCGCAGCCACTGCCGCCTGATAAAAAAGAGATGCCACCTGCACATCCAACATCTGCTCATTACGATCGGCAATCAACTGTTGAAGTTGCGCTCCCTTATGAGAAGCGAGCCATAACAACCACGCATTCGGCGCAAACACCGGCTGACTAATCGTCAACGCCGACTCCGTCACCCAGCGATCCTGCATCTGCGCCGTCATTCCTAGAGAAGAAATGTTCGTCCGCAACGTCTTATTCGTTCCTGCACGCTGATACGTTGCATTCACCTGTGGCAGAAACGCAGAAAACGCCCCCACCGAGCGCAAATGTGCCACTTGAGCATTCAGTTTCGACTCCGTCAATTTCAACGTCCGTTCATGCGCCAGCTCCCGACACTTCAACAGTGTCAACGGCACATCATTCGTACGGAACCAATCTTCCGTCATCTGCACCTTGCCCTCTGCATATTCCTGCGTCACTTCAATACGATCCTGCAAATTCGGCGCACATCCGAAGCAAACGAAAAGCCCCATTAAGCTCATCAATAAATAGAAATAAGGTTTCATCTTTATCCGTTCCATAAACATACCTCAAGGTCAGTTGTCTCGGGCAGTATAGCAAAGCACCCCCCAGACGAGCAAGAATAAAATAGCCTCGGCGAAATATCACACAGAAGATCTCGACAGCGACTCTCTCGGCAGCGATGAGTTGAGGGAATAATTCCATCGCTGCGTTCTGCATAAGTCCACATAAGAGGTGCGAATCAAAACGACACTTATGCAGAATGGCACTATCCGTGAAACCGTCGGCGATCCGGTGAGCCTCAGTGAGGTGCGACGTCTACCTCACTGAGGTGGACGGTCAGGGTCAATGAGGTAGAGCCTCGACCTCACTGAGGCGCGCGGGCAGACCTTTTGAGATATCTCTTGGAATCTGTAAGACGTATCAATAAGTGCCGGCAAAATAAGTAGATACCGCCGGCGCTCGGGCGGACAGTTCGGGAAAAGATTAACAACCGCTCCGTTCTCCAAAGTATCCGCCCTTTTCGAGAGGCAAACTCTGCATAAGTGTCAGAAAAAATTCAAACGTCTATTTCATTTTGAGGCATTCCCAAACGCACATTCGCGCCACCTCTCTTCCTTATAGAAAGCGTCTCGCATACGTTCTTCCGCAAGAGCGTATGCAAGACGGCGCAACGTGAAATTTGACATTACGAATGGCTTTAACTATCATATCCATAGTCTTTTATGGAGAGTAAAGCAGATGTTCTACTTCTCCCTATAAATATAGTTAGGAATTATTGTATGAACCGATGCGCACTCTTCACACTCTTGTTGGCTGTTGTTTTAACCGGTTGCTCCTCTCTCACACGACAAGAACGTGTTCAGTTACAACAATTAAAAAGTGTTGGCATTACGATTGATAGGCCGCTCGGTTGTTTTGAACCGCCCAATAGTATTCTTACCGCAAGTCTATTAAATATTGGGCCCGGTATCGGCAACTTTTATCTTGCCTCTGGAGAAAGTGGAGAGTCAAGACAAGTCCTTTATGGAATTCTCAATTTCTTTCTCTGGCCCCTTTCATGTTGTTGGGCAATTCCGGGAGCGGCAGTTGACGCCGAAACAATTAACCAACGTGAAATGGCCTATTACTACTTCTATACAAAGATGGGAGCGAAGGAGCTTAAAAAAGAAAATATTAACTTTGAGGAGTAGCGTGCCTCTCTCGCGAGTTCAGTTTGTATGAAGCGAGCGTGGAAGCCAAGCGGCTCTCGCTTATGAGCGGAAAGTTGATCTCATTGCCAAGAGGCGAGAGTTGTGCCATACTAATCATGGTTTTTGAACATTCCATCAAGGAGAGTATAACGTATGAAGAAGATTGTTTATGGTGCGGCAGCTGTTTTGGCGCTTCTTGCGACCGGTTGCACAGGTTCTTTCAAATTGATGCAAGGCATCAACAAGTGGCACACTGGCTTTGAAAGCCGTTGGACGGATGAAGTTTGTTATCTGATCCCCGGTCTTTTTCTCTACAGTGCGGCATGGTGTGTCGATACCGTTGCTTTTAACTCCATGGAATTTTGGCTGGGTGAGAGCCCCATTACGTTGCAAGCTGGCAATTTGACGATCACGCGTATGGATGCGCGTACGGCGCTGGTGCGTAACAACGAAACTAATTCTACGTTTACCCTCGTGCGGAATGCCGATGGTACACTTTCCATGTCCGATGCTCAGGGCAACTCTGTTAAAGCAGAGCTTCGCGGTTCGCTGCTCACGATGACGGCCTCTGATGGCACGTTTCGTACAGCCCTTGTGAAGTAATGCTTTAGTCCTCATCAAATCCAAACGAAAGGTGTTCTTATGAAGAAAGTTATGTTTCTGACGCTTGCGGCACTCACACTCGGTGTGGCTTCTACCGGTTGTGTTGGCAGATTTGCAATGTTCAATAGTCTTGCCAAGTGGAATACCAAGATGAGCGATAGCGGTCTTGTTCAAGAACTCGTTTTCCTCGTTCTTTGGATTATTCCTGTTTATCAGATTTGCGGAATTGTGGACATTGTCGTCTTCAACTCGCTTGAATTCTGGGGCAAAGGCAATCCCGGCGATGGCATTTTCGCTTATACAGGCACCACGCCTGATGGCGCAACGTATGCGATCACCTCGAATGGCAATGGCACGGCAACACTCTCTTACAAGGGTGAGTCGCTCCTTTTGTCCAAGGCTGATCATGGCTTCACCGTCTCCAAGGAAGGTGTAGCTTTGGGGACTGCAACGGTGAATGGTTCTCTCGTGACCTTCACGCAGCCCAATGGCACGGTTCAGTCGTTCCTCCGCGCACGCTAAGTGTGGCGAATGAAAGGCGGCGCATCTTATGCGCCGCCTTTTTCTTTTCCTTTTCCTTTCTATGGGAGGCTATATGAATGTTCTTTTGCTGGTGAAAATCTTTCGCAATGTCACTGCCATTATTTCCGGTCTTATCCACGCGACTGCCACGGCAATTTTCTTCTGCCTGTTGCAGTGGATTGATGCGTTGAACTGTCTCACCGGAAATGATTGGCTGGTACATTTAGGCGTCCCCAAAATGACGATGGGCAGTTCTTTCGGGAATGCGCTGGGCGATGCCGGACATTCGATCGCGCATCTCTTTGGCGAAGGGGAAACGGTGGAAGTCTCCGCACTGACGAAGCCGGCGCTCTTGAGTTTTCTAATTGCTTCTATTCTCGCAGTTGTCGTTTCTTCACTTTTGAGCAATAAATTCAAGCTTGATCTTGTCGCGATGTTCGGAACACTCGTGGGTGGCGCGGCGGCGCTGATTGTCGGAATGATTGCCCTGTGGATTCTCATCACCTTTGTTGGATTGACCGCTTCGTGGGCACTGGTGCTGGCGCTATTTCTCGGCGTCGTTGCCAACGTGTTGGTTTTTGGCGGAACGTCTAAGAAATAATCGTACGAGACGAAATGTCGCCTCCTGACCTTCGGATCGGGGGGCGTTTTGTTTGATGAACGTTGGTTTGCTAGAATGCCGCTATGAAATTTTGCGTTTTAGGTTCAGGGAGTAAAGGAAATGCCACGTATGTTGAAGCGGGAGGCATACGATTACTGATTGATGCGGGGATGAGTTGTAGAGAATTAGAGCGGCGAATGGAAATAAAAAGCATTCATCCCGAACAGTTAGATGCGCTTTTAATCACGCACGAACATGGAGACCATGTCAACGGGCTAGATCTTTTTGCCGCCAAGTTTAACGTTCCTGTCTATGCCAATGAGGGGACTGCCGAAGTGTGTGAACGGCAAATCCGTTCACATAAACATACGCCGCCGGAATTTGCCGTATTCCAATCACGCGTGCCGTTCGCCTTGGGGGAACTCACGATCACGCCGGTACCCATTAGCCATGATGTCGCAGAAGCGGTGGCGTATACGCTGGAAGAAGGAGCGGCAAAGTTGGGCTACTTTACCGATTTAGGATTTGTCTCGGAAGAAGTCTCCACCGCGCTCAGCGGCTGCACCGCACTCATTTTGGAATCGAACCACGATTTGGAACTGTTGCGGACATCGGGGCGTCCGTGGAATCTTGTGTCGCGGATCAGCGGAGAGGTGGGACATTTATCGAATGAACAGGCGTGCGAAGCCATTGCAAACCATTGTCCGGAGACATTGAAAACGTTACTTCTCGCGCACCTTTCGCACGATTGTAACGATCCGGAACTTGCCTTGTCTTTAATGCGTGCCACGCTTCAATCGTTGGGGCGCGAAGAGGTTCAACTTGCCATTGCCGCACAAGAGGTCCCTTCCGCTTTCTTTTCACTTTAACAAGGAGCGATTATGAATCGTACACCTCAAGAAATTGCTGCCTGCATCGATATTGCGCTGCATCGCCGTCCTGCCGATAGCGTGATAAAAGACGTTCGCATTTTCGACTTGGCGACGGGCGAATTGAGGCAGGCGGATATTGCCCTTTGCGGCGAACGCATTGCGGCGGTAGGTGTCGGATATGAAGGGCTGACGCAAATTGACGGGAAAGGACTTACCGCTGTTCCCGGATTTGTAGATGCGCATTGTCATATTGAATCTTCCCTCGTGACGCCTTACGAATTTGAACGCTGTGTCTTGCCGCACGGAACGACCGCCGCCGTCTGCGATCCTCACGAATTGGCAAACGTGAGTGGTGGCGATGCGATTGAGTTCTTTCTTCAAAGTGCCCGCCGGATGCTGATGCGTCTCTCGGTGCACGTGCCGTCCTGTGTGCCGGCATTGCCAACGGAAGAGGCAGGAGCCGTTTTAGATTGTGCAGCTCTCCGCCCCTATTCCGGTACTGCGGGGCTTTCGGAGTTTATGAATGTCCCGGGCGTTTTGGAGAAGAACGCCGATGTCCTCGCGAAACTTTCACTCTTCTCTTATCGTCCGATTGATGGACACGCGCCGCTTGTTTCAGGCAACGCACTCACAGCACTTTGCGCGGCAGGAATTGCCAACGATCACGAGTCATCCTCTCCGGAAGAAGCGCTGGAAAAGATTCGCAACGGTATGACCGTCTTTCTTCGTGCCGGTTCTGTCGGACGCAATCTGCCGGCACTCACGTCGCTTCTTTCATTAACGTTGAGCGGACGCGTCTGCCTCTGTACCGATGATCGCGACCCCTTGGATATTCGCAACGAAGGGCATATTGATGCCGCCATTCGTACGGCGCTTCATGCCGGATGTGATCCGTTGGCAGTCTATCGTGCGGCGTCATTGACTCCGGCGCGTCATTATGGATGGGAATTCCGCGGACTGATTGCGCCCGGATGGTTTGCTGATATTGTGCTTCTCTCCAATCTTTCCGAGTGTACCGTTGAACGTGTGATTTGCCGTGGCAAAATCGTCGATGAAGCGTGCTTTGACGCGCGCTTGCCCGAACCGTCGTTCGCGCCTTTCCGCAACAGCTTGCGATGCGGACATTTGGAGGAACGCGATCTCCACGCCCCCGATCGTCCCGAACGTGTAATCGCTGTGCAAGACGGCTGTTTGATTACACAAGACCTCCCTTATAACCGCTCGATGAAAGATCTCGCCACCGTCTGTTTAATCGCCCGCCACGGGAAAAGTTCGCGTATTGGGCGTGCGCTGGTGCAAGGCTTCGGCATGACTGGCGGAGCGATTGCCTCCAGTGTCGGACACGATTCGCACAATCTCTGTGTCGTTGGAACCAATGAGACCGATAGCGCCGTGGCGGCGAATGCGCTCATCGATTGCGGCGGCGGATTCGCCGTGGCTCTGAATGGCGCCCTGCTTGCCACGCTTCCGCTTCCACTCGGCGGACTGTTCTCCAACCAACGTCACGAAGCAGTCGCCGATGGGCTTGAAGCGTTGCGGGTACATGTGCGCCGCACCGGAACCACGCTCACCAATCCTTTGATTGCGTTAAGTTTCCTCCCGCTGCCGGTGATTCCCTTTGCCCGAATCACGCTCAGTGGACTTGTTTCCTTAAAATAGAGCTTCTGAAAGGGCTTATGAAACAGCTTATTGCCTCTGATATCGCTTCTGCCATGGCGAATGCCTCATGGATTCGCCGGATGTTTGAAGCGGGAAATGAACTTCGCCATACGCGCGGTGCGGCGAATGTCTTTGACTTCTCTTTAGGCAACCCCGACGTGCCACCACCTGCCAAAACGCGCGCAGTGCTTCATGCACTTGCCGACGACGTGGTACGCCCTTGCGGTTTAGGTTACATTCCCAACGCCGGATTACCGGCATTTCGAGAAGCGCTTGCGCAGCGTCTCTCGCGTCAACAGCAGGTGGCACTTGAAGGCAAACATCTCATCGTAACCGTCGGTGCGGCAGGGGCGCTGGTCGCCTTTTTCCGTGCCGTTTTAGAAGCGGGCGATGAAGTGATTGTACCGGCGCCGTACTTTGTGGAGTACGGATTTTATTGCGGACATTTCGGCGGACACTTGCGCCCGGTGCCGATGCAAGGTCCTGACTTTGCACTCGATGTCGATCAACTGCTCGCCGCCGTCACAGAGCGGACGCGTGTGGTGCTGCTCAATTCTCCCAACAATCCGACCGGCGCCATCTATTCCGCCGAAGCACTTCAACGCCTTGCAGCCGCAATCAATCGGTTGAATGAAACACGCGAACGTCCCATTTTCATTCTTTCAGATGAGCCGTATCGTCTCTTTGCATTTGACGGAGCCACCGTGCCGCCGATTCTGCCACTGTCGCCCACCGCGATTGTGTTGGGCTCTTTCTCCAAGTCGCTCTCCCTCGCCGGCGAACGGATTGGCTACATGGCGGTAAATCCTGCGCTGGAAGGTGTCGATACACTGCTCGCCGCCGTCACGATGACGAATCGCACGCTAGGATTTGTCAACGCGCCCATTCTCGGTCAACAGCTCGCAATGGCATTACTCGATGAGCAGGTCGATCTTTCCATTTACGATGCACGCCGTCATGCGATGGCACGCGTTCTCACCGAAGCCGGATTTGAATTTTCGCTTCCTCGTGGTGCGTTCTACTTCTTCCCCAAAGCTCCCGGCGGAGACGATCTTGCTCTTGTCGAGAAACTCATGGCAGAAGGCATCATTGCCGTTCCGGGGCGTGGCTTCGGTGTCCCCGGCTATATTCGCCTGTGCTGTGCAGTAGAGCAATCCATCATCGAACGTTCTGCTCCCGCCTTCAAAGCTGCGATGAAGGCGCTGGTGAAAGCGTGAGCGCACGACGTGATGCCATCTTCGCCTTGTCCCTTTGGAAAACGCAGGGGACATTCCCTGCCGCCGCATTGGAAGGTTCCACCGAACATGCTTTTGCGCTTGACCTTGTCGGCACCGCGCTCCGCCACAAATCGTCATTAGAGTGGATGTTGAAACGGTGCGTGAAGCGCTTGCCCGATGGCGAACTGTGGGGCGCACTGCTCGTCGGCGCGGCGCAACTCCTGTATATGCCCAACGTTGCCGAATATGCCGCGATTGATGAAACGGTGGAAGCTGTCAAAGCCGTTGGAAAAGGTGCCACTGCGTTTATCAATGCCGCGCTCCGTCGCCTTCAACGTGAACGTCCTGCACTGCTTGCCGAACTCGCGTTGCAGCCGCCGCATTTACGTCTCGATATTCCGCGCCAACTGTGGGAACGCTGGGTTGCCGCCTTAGGGATGGAACGCGTCCTGACGCTTGCCGAAACGTTGGCACATCCGCGCGCCACCTATCTCACACCGTTGGACGGTGGCGCCTCGCGCATCTTGGCACACGGCGCAGCATTAACAGAAGATGCGGACTTTATCGCCGGACGTTGTCTCGTGCAAGATCCGGCGCAACAACAGGCCGTCGCACTTCTGGACGTTCGTCCGGGACTTCGTATTTTGGACGCCTGTGCGGCACCGGGCGGAAAGACCGTTCAAATTGCCGCACGAATGCAAGGACAAGGCTCTTTGCTCGCCACCGAGTGGAGCGAAGCACGTCTGCCGCGCTTAAACGATACCATCGCACGGTGCAACTTCTCCGCATTTGTACACGTACAGCACGCCGATGTCACAAAAGCGTGCCTCGGAAGCTTTGATCGCATTCTGCTCGACGCGCCTTGTTCCAATACCGGCGTCTTCGGACGTCGTCCCGATGCGCGGTGGACGTGGACGAAAAAGAAGCTTGCCGACTGCGTTCAGACGCAACGCGCACTCCTTGATGCCTGTGCAGCAATGCTTGCGCCCAACGGACGACTGGTGTACTCCACCTGTTCCATTGAGCCCGAAGAAGATGCAGAACAAGTCGCCGCTTTTCTGGAACGTCAGCGCCATTTTAAGCTTGAAAAAACAGCGTTCCATTTGCCGGATGCAGAAGGTGATGGAGCCTTTGCTGCGGCATTGATAGCGACGCCCTCCGTGTAAGAAGGTCTCAGCGCGTTGCGTTCTCTGCGGAAACTCTTCTAATACGTTATACTATGCGAATTTGTGCTAAAGGAGCGGATATGGAAAAGAAAGAATCACCAAAAAGTTCATTGGATGCTTTAGTCTCGCTGTGCAAACGCCGCGGGTTTATCTTTCAAAGTTCCGAACTCTACGGCGGATTTGCCGGCTTTTGGGATTACGGTCCTCTCGGATGTGAATTAAAGCGCAATATTAAAGACAGTTGGTGGAAACATACCGTCCGCGGACGCGAAGACGTGGAAGGATTAGACGCTTCCATTATCATGCACCCTGCCATTTGGAAAGCTTCGGGGCATTTGGATACGTTTTCCGATCCGATGAGTATGTGCAAAGGTAATTGCCGTAAGCTGATGCGTGCCGACCAAATTTGGGATATCTTCAACGATTCTGCCGTGGCAGCGGTACTGACCGAAATGGTGGGCGACGCCGGCAAGATTGCCACATGGTGCAAAGGCAAAGGCAAAGCGATTGTACCGAGTCTCTACACCGTACAACATCCTGAATATCTTGAAAAGATTTTCGAGACGCTCAAGACGATCAGCGACATTCAAGCGCTCTTTATTCTGCTCGCGACGCCCGAAGGCGAACCGGACGTCCTCCCCTGCCCCAACTGCGGTGGCGTGATGACCGAACCGCGTCCTTTCAATCTAATGTTCAAAACGATTGTCGGTCCGGTCGATGATCCGAGCAATGTCGCCTACCTCCGTCCCGAAACAGCACAAGCCATCTTCGCGGACTTCTCCAACGTCCTTTCGTCCACACGCCAAATGCCGCCGTTCGGCATTGGACAAATCGGCAAGAGTTTCCGGAATGAAGTCACACCGCGCAATTACATTTTCCGCAGTCGTGAATTTGAACAAATGGAGTTGGAGTTTTTCATCAAACCGGACGAAGCCATTGAGTTGCTCTGCGGTCACGTCGCACCGCTCACACCGGACAGCGACCTGTCCAATCCACAAGCCGATTGGGGTTGGGAATGCTGGCACAAATATTGGGTCGAACAGCGCAAACAGTGGCTCATCGCCAACGGTTTGCCCGCGACCTCCTTTGTGGAGTACTGGCAGAAGCCTGACGAGCTTGCGCACTATGCCCGTGCCTGTGTCGATATCGAATACAACTTCCCCTTTGGCACACAAGAGCTGGAAGGCATCGCCGCCCGTGGCAACTTTGACCTGTCCCGTCATCAGGAACATTCAGGCAAGAATATGGAAGTGTTCGACGAACCGCTGAAACTTGCCGTCAAAAATCTTTCGGAAGAAGCCAAAGCCACGTTCCGCGCAAAGACAGTTGCCGATTGGGAAACGCGCCATAAAACTGCCGAAGAGGCGAACCTTTTCTTGGATCACCTCTTTGACGGCAAGTACGTTCCGCACGTGATTGAACCGTCCTCCGGCGTTGATCGTATGGCGTTGGCAATGCTCTGCAATGCTTACGAAGAGCAGTCTCTCACCGATGAAAAGGGGAAAGAGGATATGCGCACCGTACTTCACTTGAAGCCTGCCATTGCCCCTGTCAAGGTCGCCGTTTTCCCGCTCGTAAAGAATCGCCCCGAACTGTATGACAAGGCGCGCGAAATCTTTAAGAATCTTCAGCGCAAATGCAATTGCTTCTGGGATGAATCGGGCGCCATCGGACGGCGTTACCGTCGTCAAGATGAGATTGGAACGCCGTGGTGCGTCACCGTGGACTTTGACACGATAGAGAAAGACGGGCTCATTACGTTGCGTGACCGCGACACGATGCAACAAGAACGCATCAGCGTCGAGGAGCTCAATCGCCGTCTCGATGCCGTACTACTCGCGTAAATAAGGAAGAGGGCGCCTCGCCGGAACTGCCCTCTCCCCTCTTCGTATCTCCGTGTGCAGCACCGCTTTTCCTAACGATAAGCACTGCCAGATTAAAGCAATTATGTTATCTTACGAATATGAAATCATACGCTCTTGCACTCATTCTCGCTCTCTGTGTTCCTTTCGCGATTTTCGCCACACAGGAAATTCCAATCTCCACGCTCCCTGCTGAGACGATTGATGGCGTCGCGCTTCCGAAAGCATGGGCTTCGGATGAACTCTACGTCATTGAGTGTTGGGCGACTTGGTGCGGTCCTTGTATCAAAGCAATTCCTCATATGGAAAGACTGTATCAGGAACTTAAAGATGAACAGTTCCAGTTTTATGGAATGAACGTCTCGGACAATCGCGATGCCGACAGTATTCGCACCTTTCTCGCCAAACAGCCGACGCCGCCCACCTATCCGATTGCCATTGATAGCGACGGAAAATTCGTAAAGTTGCTCAACGTCTCCGGTATTCCTTTTGCCTGTGTCGTTAAAGAGGGAAAAGTGCTGTGGCAAGGTAACCCCACAAAACTTCATGTCAATATGCTGCGTGCGCTGCGTGACGGAAAGACGATTGAAAAAGAGGGCGCCACACCAGTCAAAAAGCCGCAACCGGTCAAAGCCGATCCGATGATGGTCTCACTTGAATTTGAACGTCAAGCCGACCTCTCCGCCGCCAAGGGAGATTGGGATGCCGCCATTCGCTTTCAACGTGAAGCGTTGCTTGCGCATCCGCTTCAAAAACGTTTGCCCGCGCCTTATATTCCCGAAATATGCCCGTTGCCGAACACGCGCTTGCCCGCCGCAACGCGTTTCACCGACCAAGGCGACGCCGCCACTTTCGCCCAACTGTTAGGAAAGCCGCTTCCGGTAGACAAAGTTATGACATTCGTTTCCCTCTGGCGTTACCCTTGGTGGCTAAAGACGAATATGAGCCATGTCATACGTGCCGTTCTTCCGGGACGCGCCATTGCCACGCGCTTTCCTCTGCCTCACCGCACTTACACCATTTCCCTTGAACGCGATTGTTCGCGAACACAAAAGTTGCTGTCGCAAGTCCCCGGCGAAACGTTTAATATCTGCTACGTGAAAGAAGATCCCAAAGACGCATTTAATTTCAATGAACGGCAGAACTATCCCTTTGTGGCAGTTTTCTTTGACGGTGAACTCCTCTACAAAGGATCGGTGGAAGCGTTGCCCGAAGCGTTGCAGAAACCTTTTACCACCGCCGCCGAATTTAAGGCTGCCATTGCCCAAGAGAGCGCCATCAATGAAGCTGTCCTCGTTGATTATTACGCCCTTCGTGCCGCCAAAGATAATCCGGGAGAGCAACTTAAGATTCTCGCTATGATTGAAAAGAAACCGTTACCGGGAAAATGGGCGATGATGTTAATCCCGAACTTCTTCGGTCACGCCTATGAGACAAAAAATTTGGATGAAGCGCTTCGCGTATTCAATCGATTTCTCGCCCGTTACGCCAAAGATGATGGCGTCTTGAAGATGCTCAACAAGATTGAAGAATCGTGGCCTGAATTAAGCGATAAGACGCAGGCGCAGCAAATCGATATGGCAGAATCGCTTGCGGAGGTCAATTTCCGTGATGAACCGGGCTACAATGTCGCATGGTATCTCGTTGCGGCGGAACGAGCTCAGAAGCTTGGCGATACGAAACGCGAACAGGCATTGGTGCGTAAAGCCATTAACGCATCGTCTCCCGGTATTCGGTGGCAGAGTCTCTCCAATCACCATCCATCACTTCCCAGCACCTCACGTTAAAAAGACACCGCTCCATTAGCAATGAAGCCTGCACATTTGCAGGCTTCATCATTTCTCTTTCCATTCGCAGAGCGCGCTTATTGAAGGCGCGCTTTTAATTTCGTGACGAGCGTTTTCCCCAGTTGATCCACAACAAGATCTGCACCGGCACAGTTCTCAAACGTCACCATCGGATCGGGCACCACGCAAGCGCGTAAGCCCACCCGCACCGCCGAACGGACACTGACACCGCACGCCACCAGCGCAATACATTCACACACCGGCACGCCTAAAGCAACCAATGCCGTCTGAAAAATTTCGGGCGCGACTCCGACAGCAATCGGTGCCGGATTCGTCACCGTAATGACCTCTGTAGCGATTGAATCGAACAGCTCATCAACCACATCCGAACGCAGTCGTGTAATCACCGCAAGGCTTACGCCACTCTTTACCAAGGGGCGCAAATTCGCTTTCAATGCGTCAACGGCAGCGAGCGCATTCTGTTGCAACAGCGCCGTATACGTCGCGGCAAGACGACGCTCCACATGGGCGACATCCTGCGTTTCAGGAAGCAAAGCTTTGAGTGCCGAGGTAAATGGTTTCCCGTAAATCTTTCGCACAAATCGATACGGATCATTATCGGGAATCCCGTACTTTTCCAATCGTTCCGACAAGACTTCCGAGGCAAGCGCAAAGCCACCGAGAAAAAGCGCATCGAGTTCAACAATTAGCGCGGGCATATTAAGCTTCCTTTTTAAGACGCATCGAGAGCGTTTTAGAAACGCCCTTCTCTGGCATCGTAACACCATAGACGATATCGGAACCGGCAATGGTATGTTGGTTATGAGTGATGATGAGAAATTGTGAATGAACGAGAAAATCTTTCAAGACTTCCACGAACCGTCCAATATTGGAATCGTCCAGCGCCGCATCCAATTCATCTAGTAAACAGAACGGTGCCGGCTTGATTAAGAAAATAGCAAAGAGCAAACTCACCGCCGTCATCGTACGTTCTCCGCCCGACAGCAACGAAATCGTTTGCGGTTTCTTCCCCGGCGGACGGGCAATAATATCAATCCCGCATTCCAACGGATCTTCGGTATTTTCGAGCAACACCAGCCGCGCTTCTCCTCCGTGGAAAAGCCGCTTAAACATCGCTTCAAAATGAACATTGGCTTGATCAAACGTCTTTCGGAACTGCGCACCCGACGTTTCATTGATTGTACGAATCAGCGCCAACAATTCATCACGGGATTTCGTCAAATCTTCTTCCTGTGCCTTCGTGAAGCGATAGCGTTCTTCCAACGTCCGATACTCTTCAATCGCTAACAGGTTCACCGGTCCGAGACGATCCAGCTCTGCGCGAATCTCCGCCATCCGCACGTCCAATGCTTCATCCGGCGGCGTTTCATCTTCCGCCCACGTCGCACACGGTTCATCAGCAAACGTCTCCGGCAGCACGCCATACTCCTGCGCCAACCGTGCCATCAACAGTTGATGATGCAGCCGCGCCTCTGCCATTTCAACTTCGGCTTTAGATCTCGCTTCCTGTTCCTCTGCAAGCGTCCGCCGTGCAACCGCCGTCACCGTTTCCAACCGTTCCCGTTCCGCATTCAGCTCCACACGCACGGCACGCGCCGTTTGAATCTTCTCTTGAATCGCTGCCGTGTCCTGCTCCAACGAACCAAGCGAAGCGGCGATTCGCGCATTCTCCGCATCCAGTCGTTCCCTATTTCCCTGACAGGAGGCGACCGACTCCACGCGACTGGCGATCGTCTTTTCCAACTCTTGGAGCCGTGCAAGACGATCGCGCTGTTGCGCAAGCACATGTTCCCTCTGTTGCGTAAAGCTGACCATACGGAAGCGCGCTTCACTCAACCGCGCACTGGCAGCTTCCTGCTCGCCCTCCAATGCCGTCAACTGCGCCGAGCGTTGCGTTGTTTCATGCGTCAACTGTTCTCGTTCACCGGCAACGGCATCAAGCTCCGTGCGGGCATGCTCGCGTTCATCCTTTTCGTGCCACGTGATTGCCGTCATTTCCGATAAACGTAAATCAATTGCTGCGTAACGCGCTTCAGCCGCTTTCGCATCGCGTTCCGCAGCGGTAAAAGCACCTTCCGCCTGATCGGCGAGCCGCTGCGCCTTCTCCAGCGTCCGCTGAACGTCTTTTAACCGCATCCCCATCGCGTCCAACCGTGCCTGAAGCTCTGCAAGCGCAATCTCTTCCGCTGCAATCGCCTGTTGCAGCACCAGCCGCTTTTCGTCCATCTCTGCACGAATCATCCGCCGCGTCAGCGGATCTGCCGCAGCATTCCGCGCCATCCGCACCGCATCGCCCGAAGCATACAAGACTTCACCATCCTCGGTGATATACGCGCCTTTTTCCGGCGGCTGATCGGGCAAGACATCCACACGCACAAATGCCGACAAAAGACGCGCCACGACACCTTCAAATCCGGCTTGCGCGACAATTCCAAACGGCAGTTCACCTTCCACCGTGCCTTCGGCGATTAACAGTTGCACGGACGCGTCCGGCAACAAGACGGGGAGCGCCTTCAAAATCTTTTGCACGACCGCGACCGAACGCACCACCACCGCACGCGACCACGGCGCAAGCGCGACTTCAACGGCGCGGCGATGTTCTTTCGGAACGGTCAACGCTTCCGCCAAAGAGCCCAACACATCGCCCGCATTCAACGCGAAACGATTGTCCGCCGCCATGAGCTGTTCGGAAGCATCCGGCTGTTCGCCGATTGCCGGACGCGCCAGTAATTCCTGCTGTGCTTCTACCGCCGCTAATTGCTGATGACGCGTCTCTTGCCGTTGACGGGCAGAAGCGCGATCATCTGCCAAAAAGGAACGATCTTCATCGACCGTAATTAACGCTTCGCGTGCTTCCGTTGCGGCGCTGCGATACTGTTCGGCTTCCACTGCCACCGCGTCACGTGCCGCCACCCGCTCTTCTCGCAAGCGCGCCGCCTCGCTATGTTCGGCAAGTAAGCGTTCCCGCTTGAGCAATCGCTCCTCGCGCCCCTCCTCTGCCTTCGCCAGCATTTGCTGATAGTACAGCTGCTTGCGGTCACAGGCGGCGAGTCCTTCGCGTGCCGCTTGCAATGCCGTATGTGCGCCCTCCACCGACGCCTTGCGTTCATCATACGCTTCTTGCGCATCATCTAAAAGGTTCTGCAACGTCTCCCGTTCATCGTCCAAACTGGCGAGGTCAGGCGTTACTAAAGGATCTTCCTGTGCGCGGACAATCTGCTCACGCGCCGCCGCAATTTCTTTTTCCAAACCGACCGCCCACGTGCGATATTCGTCAATTCGGGCAAGATTCGTCTGAATGATTTCCTGCGCACGGGAATGCCGTGCCACACTGGCGGCGGACTGTTCGGACAGCGTAGCAATGACATCTTCATCGGTTTGGATTCGGACATTGACTTCCGCAATCGCTGCCGTACCGGCGTCCGCTTCGGCTTGAAGTGCAAGCAGACGATTCCCCAGCGCCGCGAGGCGAAGCCCCACATCGGCAACGCGCGTTTCAAGTTCGGCGGCGCGCTTCTTGGAAAGATATAAATCAACGGCGCGCAATTCACCACGAAGCTTCTGCGCACGCTCCGCTTTTTCGGCTTGACGCTGCAAAAGCGTTTCCTGCCGTTTCAATTCCCGCAAGAGATCTGTTAAGCGCGTAAGGTTCTCTTCCGTCTGCTGAATTTTATGCAAGGCGTCTTTGCGATCCGCCTTAAACTTCGTAACCCCTGCCGCCTCTTCAAATACCGCACGACGATCTTCTGGACGCGATGACAAAATGGCGTCAATCTGCCCTTGCGCCATCACTGAGTAAGAAGTCGTTCCGACACCGGTCCCCATAAAGAGACGCTGAATATCTTTCAAACGGCACACGGTCTTATTCAGAAAATATTGACCTTCTCCCGAACGGTAAGCACGGCGCGTAATCGTCACTTCGTGATATTCCGTTCCTAACGATCGCTCACAATCACTAAAGAGAAGCGAGACCTCAACCATCCCCAACGGTTTACGGGCATCCGTTCCATTAAAAATTAAATCCTGCATCTTGCCGCACCGCAAGGCACTCGGACGCTGCTCCCCCAAGACCCAGCGAATGGCATCCGACACATTAGATTTTCCGCAGCCATTCGGACCGACAATCGCAATCATTCCCGGCTCGAACGTTAAACGCGTCCGATCTGCGAAACTCTTGAAACCTTGGATCTCTAAAGCTTTGAGGTACATCGTGTGTAGTTTAGCAAAAACAGCCCACGAAAGGGCTGCCAGCGCCTTCTGCCGAAAGATTCGCCTCGAAACATCAGCGCTTCGGCAGCTCCGACCGATTCGGCACAAAGACAAAAAAACCGCCCCGAGAGGCGGTCGTTCATGCAGTGCAACGGCGCACTATTCAGCAATGATACCGAGCGGAATCTTCACTTCGATTTCAGGCATCAGTGCCAAGGTGAACTCATAGGCGCCTAACAGCTTGAACGGTTCAGCAATGCGAACCATTGAAGCGTCAACGGCAATTCCCTGCTTCACGAGTGCATCGGCAATATCGGCGGCGGAAACGGAGCCATAAAGCTTGCCATTTTCATCGTCTTCGATTGCCTTTGCCGCGATGGTCAAGGTCATTCCTTTGAGCTTCTTCGCCTTATCCTGCGCCTCAGCCTTGCGAATCTTCGCCTGCTCGTCACGATCCTTGCGGATCTTCTCAAGCTTACGGAGAGCATTCTGCGTCACAGGCTCTGCGAGCCCTTTGGGCAGAAGGTAGTTGCGTGCGAATCCATCACGGACGTGCACCGTGTCGCCGATTTTGCCGAAATGCTCGACATCATCCATCAGAATCAATTGAACGGACATGAGGGTCTTTCCTTTCGGTATTAGGCGAGTAAGCCCATATTACGTGCACGGCGAATGCCCTGCTTAATATGGCGCTGTTGAAGTGCAGTAACACCCGTGACACGGGAGGGGATAATTTTGCCGTATTCGGTCACGAAACGGCTGAGGAACTCAACATTGTTGATATCGACGAGTTCCGTTGGCGCCATTGCAGCCTGACGCTTACGCGGCACGAGGTCTGTTTTGGGCTTACGGGCAGAAGAAAGGGGACGTTTAGGTTTCATAGGCATAACAATAATTCCTTGCAATAGTGTGTCGAGAGTTTAGAAAGGCAAGTCTTCGAGATCACGTGCTTCCACGACGGGAGCGGCGGCGGAGCTTGAAGACTCCTCCACAGCGGTACGCGCGGCGGCGGAAGGCGGAGGAACGGGAGCCTGATTGGCAGGCGCCCAGTCACCACTCATTCCATTTCCATTCGCATCACGCTTTGTACTCGTGGGGGCGTAGAGGAATTGGACACGGTCGGCACGAACGCGAAGGCGCGTGCGTTTCTGTCCGGAATCCTTATCCGTCCACTGATCAAGAACAAGACGACCTTCAACAAAGATAGGGCGACCTTTGGTGAGGTATTGACCGCAGTTTTCTGCGACCTTTCCCCACACGGTCACGTCAACATAGGTGACGACTTCGCGGAGCTCATTGGTCGTCCGTGAACGAAACTGTTCACTGATAGCCATAGCGAGTTCGGCGACAGTCTCACCAGCCGGCGTTTGCTTCACGTCGGGATCGCGCGTGAGGTTGCCCATAAGAAACACTTTATTGAGGGTGGCTGCCATTCTATACCTCGGTTCGGTTAGGCCTCGGGTGTCGGGGTCTGAGCAGCAGCGGCGGCTTCCATGCGGGTCTTCCTCTCGGCGGCCTGCTTGGAGAGACGAAGCTCAACAATGAGATCGACCGCGAGAATCTGCAAGCGGAAAATCTCTTCAATCAGTGCGTAACGTGCACGGAGTTCATTCACCTTCGAGGGATCAAGCTCAAAGCGAATGTTCAAATAGGTGCCGCTTTCCTTCTTCTGCTGAACACGGGCAAAGGTCCGCTTGCCGAGATCTTCGGTGGAGATGATCTTGCCACCGAGGCGGGTGATCTCACCCTGCATACGTTCGATGGTTTTCGCCCAAGCCTCATCGCGTGAGGATTGAACGAAGATAAAAATTGCGTCGTACTTCTTCATTACAACTGTTCCTAACT
This sequence comes from Kiritimatiellia bacterium, assembly GCA_036651955.1. Lineage (GTDB taxonomy): Bacteria > Verrucomicrobiota > Kiritimatiellia > RFP12 > DVOR01 > Spyradenecus. The sequence continues at coordinate 4,241 of JAVVWU010000007.1, read as the reverse complement.
ATTCGTAGACCGATCCGCATTGAAGCGGTTTTGGGTCTCGCTGATTCCATGGTCGAGCCAGCACAAAGTGGCTTCGGCAGCCGCAGCGGCGATTCCTTTAGCCTGCTCTTTTTCAGTGGTGGAGTAGTGATGGAGGACGAAATCAATCAATCCTCGCGCTTCACCCTCTTCGCGTCCTGCACCCAAACGGATTCGGGCGAAGGCTTGCGTTCCCACATGCGCAATGATGCTTTTGAGCCCGTTGTGTCCACCGGCAGAACCGGAAGGTCTCACGCGGAGCCTGCCCGAGGGCAGATCGCAATCATCGCTCAAAACGAGCAAATCATCGGCGGTCGCGCCGTAGTACTTCAGAAAGGGTCCTACTGTTTCTCCGGAGAGATTCATATAGGTTTGCGGCTTTACGAGCCACAACGTTTGTCCCTTTCGGAGGACTTTTGCAACAAGGGCATTCATTCGTTTGTCAGATTTCCACTCGGCGCCGAGCGATTCGGCAACGGCTTCTACAGCCTTGAAACCAAGATTGTGAGGTGTTTCTGCGTATTCAACGCCGGGATTCCCCAATCCGACAACAACTTTCATGCTCCCTGACTGCCTGCCGGTCTTCATGACCGGCCGTTGGATTATTTCTTCGCTGCAGGAGCAGCTTTAGCGGCGCCAGCTTTCGCGGCGGACTTGGATCCATCCGCAGAAGCCTCTGCGGTATCCTTCTTCGCACCGATGACTTCGGGCTCAGCGGCCGTTGCATCTGCTGCAGAAGCGACTTCGATCTCGGCATCTGCTGCCACGCAAGCGGCAACAACCGTGTCTTTGTGCGTTGTGACGCGGTACTTGTCGCCCAAGTTGAGTTGGGAAGCGAGCAACTTATCACCTAATTTCAACGCAGAGACATCAATATCGAAGCTTTCAACGATATCATAAGGCAAGCAATCGACATGGATTGCACGCAGATCCTGCTCCAAGACACCGTTGGCATTTTGAACGCCTTCAGGAGTGCCGGTCAGATTAATTGCAATCTCAATACGAATAGTCTTGTTCATATCCACTTCGCCAAAGTCTACGTGACTGGGCACGCCGGACATGACGTCATGCTGGATTTCGCGCAGGAGCGTGGAAATTTTGGTTCCGCCCAAATCAAGACTGACGAGGATCTGATCGCCGTGATGACTGCGCATCGTCATTTCATACTCGTGAGCATCTAGCTCGACGAGCGTCGAATCACCCGACATACGCTTAATGACGCCGGGAAGTTTTCCCGCGCGGCGCAAGCGACCGGCAGCCTTGGACCCCTGCTGGGTACGCACGGAGGCTTTGAGTGTAATCTCTTTCATGAATGTAGCTTCCTTGTTCTTGGAAAGCCCGAATCCTCTCTTACGACAAGCGGAAGAGGGAGGAGACGGACTGGTTATTATGAATGCGTGTAATGGCCTCTGCCAGCAAGGGAGCGACCGACAGCACCTTCACCGGAAGACCCGTTTCCACAAGTGGAATCGAATCGGTGGTGATGAGCTCTTCAATCAGTCCAACATTTGCCTGCAGGCGGTCAATGCCGACCTGAGTCAGAGGGATGTGCGAGACGGCGGCACGGACGCTTTTCGCTCCGCGTGATTTCAGAAGCTTTGCAGCTGCACAAAGCGTTCCACACGTCGTCGTCATATCATCCACCATGATCACGTCACAGCCATCGACGTCGCCGACGACGCTGAACGCATCCACTTCCGCAGCCCCCAACCGCTGTTTCGCTACGATGGCTAGGCCTGTGCCTAACATCTGCGAATAAGCATAAGCTGACTTGACCCCGCCGGTATCGGGTGATACGACAAGTGGCTTATTAAGCTTCATTTCGCGCAAGTATTTCACCATGACTGGCGCGGCGTGGAGGTGGTCTACGGGAATATCGAAAAAGCCTTGAATTTGCTGGGCATGGAGATCCATCGTCAAAATGCGGTTTGCACCGGCGGCGACGAGGAGATTGGCGACCAGCTTCGCCGTAATCGGCACACGCGGCTGATCTTTGCGATCTTGACGCGCGTAACCATAATAGGGAAGAACAGCGGTAATACGATCTGCCGAACCGCGACGGGCGGCATCGATCATAATCAGCAATTCCATCAACATTTCATTGGGTTGGGTGCAAATCGGCTGCACCAGAAAAAGATCCGCTCCGCGCACGTTGTCACTATATTTACAGAACGTCTCACCATCAGGAAAATGACGGATGTCTATCGCACCAAGCGTTGTGCCCATGCACGCGGCAATCTTCTCGGCCAACGGCCGATTGGCGGTTCCCGAAAACACCTGTAAGTTTTCCATCACTGCTTCCTTTGTTCTTTGTCAGACGCAACTGGTTGCCCGACATGGATTCGAACCATGGCTATGGGCGTCAAAGGCCCGTGTGCTGCCATTACACCATCGGGCAGCGTCTGAACAAGTACTCTCCAACATCCGGCAAGTGCCGAATGCTTTAACACGCGCTCTCCCTCCTCTCGCGTACGCACCAGTCCGAAAACTGTTGCGCCACTTCCACAGAGCGTTACCGCTCTGCACCCAGCCACCGACAACGCGTGCGCGGTCTTGGCGACTGCCGGAAAAAGCCTGAAACAAGGTGCTTCCAAATCATTCATGACGTGGCGCGCGACCTTTTCGACGTCTCCCGTTTGAAGAAAGAGAGACAGAGTATTGCAAAAACTACCCCCTCTCGTCAAGCCCGAAGACACATTTTCCCCCTCATCATACGCCCGGTAAACTTCCGCCGTCGGACAGAGCATCCCCCCATTCGCCAAAACCACCCACAACGGCGCCGCTTGCGCCATCGCCAGTCGCTCCACCTGCTCCCCACGCCCGCGCATCCGAACCGTCCCGTCCAAAATAAAAAGCGGAACATCTGAACCCAATTCCGCCGCCAACGCACACAACCGCTCCTGCGAGAACTGCAACGCCCACTGCTCATTCATCAACCGCAACACCGTCGCCGCATTTGAACTCCCGCCACCCAAACCGCCACCCAAAGGAATCCGCTTGCGAATCGTCACGCGCGACGGTAACGCACGTCCTGCCTCCCGTTCCAATAACCGTATCGCACGCATCGCAAGATTCTTTTCCGGATCTGCCGGCAACGCCGCCAACGTCACGCCGTCGGCAATCATCTCCAGCTCCGTTTCTTCTGCCGCCGTCAACGTCACCTCATCGCCAAAGTCCACCGGCACCACCACCGAATCCAACGTATGAAAGCGATCCGCGCGCATCTCAAGCACACGTAATGAAAAATTGATCTTCGCTGGTGATAACATTCCAACCTCCTTCGCAACCACTCCACGTACAGAATGCTCCATAGTATAACAAGATGCCACCGTAAAATAAGACAGCCTCGGAGACCGAGGCTGTCACGATGCGAAAGCGTCCGCTTACGGCTGTGGAGGCTTCGTCGCCTTCTCTCGCGACTCTCGTCCAAGAACAAAAATTACAGCACAAGAAGGAATCGTTGTAACGAAAAGTGCTGTCGCCGCGCCCGTGGCTCCATGAAAGGCAACTAATGTTCCTGCCGTCAGTGCCGAAAGCGCAAATAAGATTCCTAAACCTTGCCCAACAATCCTTAACCAAATACGCGCATTCAAATCTTTTCGCTCACACTCCATACGATGATTCGCCTGCTTCAAGAAAATCTCCATCAATTGTTGTGGCGCTTCAGATGAAATACAACGATAAGTGGCAAGATAGTCCGCAGGCGGAAGTGGCGAGTGAATTTCCACGCGCATTTCTCTTGTCTCCGTCCGAACAATAGCACCCTTATCATCAACACGCCCCTTGCCCATTTGCGGTATCAAAGGAGATTTAGTGTGCTGAGACATGATGCTCCTCGAAAAAAGTCTGAGCCTTCACGCCATCAGAACACAACGTATTCCAATCTTGTGAAAGAATTTCTGCATCCGTTCTCAAATCCGTCAAAAACGCCGGACGCTGATAGGACGTAGAGCTCATATCAAAAGCTGAACAAAAACCAATCACAATCTCTCGAATAATAGCTGACATAAAACTCCTCCTCTCGGCATTGCTTTTATTATACACAAAATGATACCTCTCGGCAAAATAAGACAGCCTCGGAGACCGAGGCTGTCACGATGCGAAGGCGTCCGCTTACGGTTGTGGTGTCACCGGATCCGGCTTCGTGGCTTTCACTGTCAGCACCCTGTTAAGAACGGTTGCCTTTTGCGTTGCGTTCAGCGTAAAGAGCAGCTCCGATTCTG
>JAVVWU010000006.1:0-54063 GCA_036651955.1 Kiritimatiellia bacterium | reverse complement strand
GTGTGAGAACGACCCGCACCATCGTTAATCTACTAAAAGTACCCCCCCCGTCAACTCTTTGCAAGCGTGCCACTTCCCGCCCTCTCATTTCGAGCGGCATATCCCCCTATTTACAGGGCGGTGTAGCGACCCTTGCCAGCTCCGGCACGCGTTCCGCCTTCGCCTTTCCCCTCTTCCTCTCCTCCTTTCTGCGCTGCTCTCTACAAGAGGCAAGTGCGCCGCGCCGCGACGTTCGGAGGCAGAAAATAGTTGCGTTTTCGTTAGTCATTTGAGACACTTATCCGCGTTTATCAAAATGCTGTAAAGGGATTATTATGATGCGTTGGACACAGGCATTGCTCGCGACGTTACGCGAAGCGCCACAAGATGCAGAAATTATCAGTCACAAACTTCTCATTCGTGCCGGAATGTTGCGGAAAGTCGGCGGCGGATTGTATACCTTTATGCCGTTGGGAATGCGTGCTTTACGGAAGGTGGAGCAGATTATCCGCGAGGAAATGGATCGCGCCGGCGCGCAGGAAATTCTAATGCCGGCACTTCAACCGGCAGAACTGTGGCGCACCACCGGTCGGTGGGAGTCGATGGGCGCCGGAATGTTTAAGGTGACCGATCGAAAAGAGGCGAAATATGCGCTTGCACCGACGGCAGAAGAAGTTGTAACCGCTCTTCTTAAAGGGGAAGTCTCCTCTTATCGTCAGTTGCCTAAGACGGTCTATCAGATTCAAACAAAGTTCCGTGATGAAATTCGTCCGCGTTTCGGTTTGATGCGCGGAAAAGAATTTATCATGAAAGACGCTTACAGCTTCGATACGACGATGGACGCCGCCGACAAAAGTTATCAGGCGATGTTTGATGCGTATGTCCGTATTTTCAAGCGTTGCGGCTTGGCGGCGAAGCCGGTCGAAGCGGATACCGGCGATATCGGCGGCAGTTCGTCACACGAATTTATGGTGTTGGCGCCGAGCGGCGAAGACAGCATTTTAGATTGCGCGGCGTGCGGATATGCGGCGAATCAGGAGCGTGCGGAGCGGCAGTCGATGCCGGTACCGTATCAGCAGGAAGTCGCGGCGGCGGAAGTCGTCGATACGCCGGGACAGGAAACGTGCGTCGCGGTGGCAGCCTTTTTGAACGTCGCGGTCAATCAAATTGTGAAGTCGCTGGTCGTGCTTGCCAATGGGCAGCCGGTGATGGTCTTGGTGCCGGGCGATCGTGAACTGAATGAGCTGAAACTCAAGCGCATTCTCGGTGGTGCGAAAATCAGCGAAGCGTCGGCAGAAGCGGTTGCCGCAGCGGTCGGACCGGTCGGCAGCATCGGACCGGTCGGCGTCACGATTCCAGTCTACGCCGATCGTTCGTTGGAAGGGGCGGCAGACGTCGTGACAGGGGCGAATCAAGCAGGCAAACATCTGCTTCACGTCTCACTGGCACGCGATGCTCACGTGCTTGCCTATGAAGATCTCGTGGTGGTCAGCGAAGGCGATCACTGTCCGCGCTGCGGAAAGCCGTTGGCAGTTCGTCGCGGGATTGAAGTGGGGCACGTGTTCAAACTCGGGATGAAGTACACGCAGGCATTTAATGCGACGTATCTCGATGAAGCCGGCGCGGCGCAAACCATGGTCATGGGTTGCTACGGTATCGGCGTGACGCGTACCTTGCAGGCGATTGTCGAGCAGAGCAACGATGCCAATGGCATTGTATGGCCGGCAGCCATCGCACCGTACCAAGTGAATTTACTGATTCTCGATCCGGACAATCGCGACGTTGTCGCCCGTGCGGAAGCTTTGGGAAGCGAATTGGAAGCGTTGGGCGTCGATGTCTTTGTCGATGACCGTGCCGAACGCCCCGGTATCAAGTTCAAAGATGCCGATTTAATCGGATTGCCGGTGCGCGTGGTCGCAGGCGCCAAATCATTTGAAAAAGGCGGCTTTGAAGTGCGGCGGCGCACCGATGCCGACGCCGTCATACGGTCTCCGGAAACGGCGGCGGCGGCGATTGTCAATTTATTGAAATAACACAGAAAAGGAATAGTCCATGAACCTCGACAAGAAAATCCCGTCCACGAGCACACGGCGTGACATTTCAATGGTGATTTCCAAGACGCACAAGATTCCGCAGTCTTTGGCTTATCAGATTATTGACACCACCTTTGAGGCGCTGTTGGCAAATTTGGTTGAGAATGGCCATGTAGAACTTCGCGGATTCGGCGTTTTTGAAGTCGTAGAGCGCAAAGGTCGCAAAGGCCGCAACCCGAAGAAGCCGGAACAGGAAGTTTGGATTCCGGCGCGCAAGTCGATGAAGTTCAAAGCATCGCGTCTGCTTCGTGCCGACTTGGTCGATGCCAAGATTTCCGACAAGAAGTAGTCTCTCCCCGAAGCCGCCGAAGTTCAATCCTCAGCAAGGAGGAGCGCTTCGGTGGGCGACGCGGCGACGCTTCAAGCGCCGGCACATAAAGCATAGCGAGGAGCAGCGATGAGCGAAAATACTTTTGAAGCACCGCGTGGAATGCGCGACTTCTATCCGGAAGATATGGTTTGGCGCAACCGCATTTTTGATGCGTGGCGTGCCGCCGCCGAACGGTTTGGATTCCAACCGTACGATGCCTGTGTCGTCGAATCGCTCGAGCTGCTTCAACGCAAAAGCGGTGAAGAAGTCTCTGAACAAATTTATGCCTTTGAAGATAAATCAGGACGCAAGCTTGCACTCCGTCCGGAAATGACGCCGACGCTTGCACGAATGGTGGCGGCGCGTCAAAGCCGGATGCCATTCCCGATCAAGTGGTTCACCGTGGCTCAGTGTTTCCGTTACGAACGGATGACGCGCGGGCGCAAGCGTGAACATTATCAGCTCAATATGGACATCATCGGGTCGGAAGAGGTCTTGTGCGAAGCGGAGCTCCTCGGCGCCGCCGTCGAGGCGATGCGCACGATGGGAATGCCCGATCCGGCATGGCGGATTCACGTCAGCAGTCGCGCACTTCTCGGCGAACTTCTCGCCGGCAGCGGGATTCCGGCAGCACAGCATAGCGCAGTCTTTATCGCGCTCGATAAACGCGGCAAGATTTCCGATGAAGAAATTGGCGCTTTGCTCCGCGCCGAAGGATTGAACGAGACGGCAGTCGCCAAGACGTTTGAACTGCTCTCGGTCACGACGTTAGAAGAAGTGGCGGCGCTCGTCGCGCCCGACAGCGCGGCGCTCGCAAACTTGCGCGCCCTCTTCACCATCGCGGCATCGATGGGATACCACGCTTTATTACAGTTTGACATTGCGATTATTCGCGGTCTTTCTTATTACACCGGCATTGTGTTTGAAGCATTTGACGTGCAGCGTAAATTCCGTGCGCTCTTCGGCGGCGGACGTTACGATTCGCTATTGGAACGCGTCGGCGGTGCGCCGACGGCGGCAGTGGGGATGGGCTTCGGCGATGTCGTCGTCGCCGAGCTGCTCCACGACCTTTTAGGCGAAAGCTGTCCTGTCACGCGCAAAGGGTTCATTCTCGGCTATATGGCGATTGAACAGCGTGACGCGGCGATTGCTCTTGCCGCACAGCTGCGTGCCGAAGGGCACGCCGTCGATCTGTCGATCGTCGCGCAGAAGCCGAAACAGTTCTTTTCCAAAGCAGGCGCTTCTTCCGCCCTTGAGGCGATCTATCTCGGACCGGACGACGTTGTCGCCGGCGAAGCGCACGTCAAGCATTTGGAAACGCGCGATGTTCGTATTTTGAAACTTATTTAACGAGGTGGGCGATGCGTTTCTTTCTTCCAGTTTTACTTCTCGCACTTTTAATCGTTGCGCCCGGCTGTATTTGGACGCGCGGGAAAATCAATGACGTAGCGGTGCGGACACGAACCGCTAATATTGTCCTCGGTCAAACGCGCGCCGACACGCTTCCCAAACTTTTCGGAACGATGCCGACCGCCATTATTCCGCTCAAAGATGGACGTGTCGTTTATTCGTTTGCCTATGGTGACGCCAAGACGGAAGGCTTCTCGCTGATTCTTGTCACCTTTACCAAAACCAATTCGTATTTCTCTGCCGTTTATGCGTTGGCAGATGCCAACGGTATCGTGCAAGCCGTTCATTCGGCACCGCAACAAGAAGTCGAATGGGAAACGTGGCCGTTTGGGGACTAATCTGTGTCTAAGCTTTGGATAATTTTCACCTGTTTATGTCTCTGCCTTCTCGGTAGCGGCTGCTCCATTAGTCGCGTGAAGTCGAATGAGCGCATCGAAAAGCTTGAGACTTCATGGATTGTGCCGGGCGTCACGACCGATCGCGAAGTCCTACAAAAGCTCGGTCTGCCGCCACCGGTCGGAAGAGCGGACGATTCGCCTGCCTATCTCTCCGCCGAATCGTTACGGTACTGTTCACAAGATACGCGCATTTGGAAATTGCAGCTCGGCTATATTCTCACGCCGATTTTTGAACAGACGAATACGGTGATTGCGCATGATATTTCGATTCGTTTCAAAGACGGTATCGTGACGCAAATCTCACGCGTGCGCCGTCGCGCTTTGGGTGCGCCGGAGATTTTGGAATTCCGCGAGGTAACGCCATGAGTCGCCGTTGCCCGCTGTACGCGCTTCTTTTTCTCCTCGCCTGCCTTCTCGGCAGCGGCTGTTTGACGCGCAAGTCAGGCTTCGCCGTCGATGCGACAATCCCTGCCAAAGGCACGACCTACTTTGATACGGTCGCCCGTCTCGGCAATCCTACCGCTGTACGCCCCTTGCCGCAAGGAGGTTTTGACGCCGTATGGTCGGGAACTGAAACGGCAGGCGGTGAACTTCTCTTAGGCTATTCCGGACTGAACTTTCGTTTGGGACGTACGCAAACAGCGATTCGTGGTATGCGCTTGCTCTTTACCGCTGACGGACGTTTACGCGCCGCGTACGCGGTCGGCGATAAAGCACCGGTGTGGGAATTTATTCCCTTCGATTGCGATTAACCGATGAAAAAAGCGTTGACAGCGCAAGAGACGCTTTGTTATTGTAGCCGCGTGAACACAAAAGCCTTTTACTTTAGCCTTTATTTTGGAACCCGGCGCGCCGCTCCGGTCATCCGCTGATTGCTAAAGCGAACAAGGATGACAGTTTGAACGGCCGCGCTCCCAATCACAGGGGTGCGGCTTTTCGTTAACACAGAAAGAACACGACGATGATTATCGTAATGAAACCGACAGCAACACAAGCAGACGTTCAAACCATTTGCGATTGGATTTCCTCGCTTCGATATCAACCGCGCGTCACCACTGGTGCCGAGCAGACCGTCATCGCCTGTATCGGCAGCGAAGTCAATCCACAAACTGTGGCTCAACTCGAAACACTCGAAACCGTACAGGAAATCATTCACGTGAGTAAAAAGTACAAACTCGTCTCTCGCGACTTCAAAAAAGAAGACACGATCATTGATATCAAAGGAACCAAAATCGGCGGTGGCAACATTCCGATTATGGCAGGACCGTGCGCCGTCGAAAGTTACGACCAATTCCACGCCGTTGTCGCCGATCTTGTCGCGCTCAACATTCACGTCATTCGCGCCATGGTCTACAAGCCGCGGACGTCAACGTACGACTTCCAAGGACTCAAGGAAGAAGGTATCCGTGTGATGCGCGAAGTGAAGAAAGACTTCCCCATGGTCGCTTTCATCACCGAAGTTCCGGGACCCAATCAAATTGAAGGACTGATGGATGTCACCGACGTCTTTCAAGTCGGCGCACGTAATTCGCAGAACTACGATTTACTCGAATACCTCGGCAAAGCAGGAAAGCCAATCATCCTCAAACGCGGCATCGCCGGAACGGTCGAGGAATGGCTCCAGAGTGCCGAATATCTGATGGCGAACGGATGCAACGATGTCATTTTGTGCGAACGCGGTATCCGCACCTATGAGACGATTACGCGCAACTGCCTCGATTTGGGCGCACTCGCCGCAACGAAGCGTCTCACCCATTTGCCCATCGTCGCGGACCCGAGCCATGGCGGTGGCAAGTTGGAACTCGTCGTTCCGCTGTCGCGTGCCGCACTCGGCGCCGGATGTGACGGATTGCTCGTGGAAACGCATCCCGATCCGAAGCACGCCTTCTCTGATGCCGCGCAGCAGATTCCTTCCGCAACGTTCGGCGAATATCTCAAGGCGATCGCGCCTTGGCATGATTTGGCTGTTGCCGTGCGTCAGTAATTGAGTGAGCGGAAGCTCGCGCGAGCTTCCGCTCCTTTCTCGACGCGCCGCCGGAGACCTTATGCCGAATCTTTACTACCTCGGACCTGAAGAAACCTTTTCGCACCGCACCGCCACCCGTATGGCGCTGTCCGGTGAGATGCTCGTGCCGTGTACCGATTTCTCCACCGTTTTTGCTTCGGTGGCACGCGATTCCGAAGGTAGCGCCGTTATTCCGTTTGAAAATAGCACCCATGGTCCGGTCACCGAAGTCATGGATTTGCTTGCCGACTATCCGTCTCTGACGATTGTGGAATGTCGTACCGTTCCGGTGCATCATCATTTGCTCACGCGCGATATGACGACGCCGATCGCCCTCATTCTGTCAAAGGCGGAAGCACTCTCTCAATGCCGGACAACGCTCCGTAAGATTTACCCGAACATTCCGCAAGAAGCTGTTTCCTCCACCGCCGAAGCGGCACGGCAAGCCTCATTGGATTCCGCCATTGCCGCCGTGGCAGGAGAAACGACTGCCGAACGTTACGGGCTTTGTCTCCGCCGTCCCGAAGTGCAGGACGTGCAAGGAAACACCACGCGCTTTTTCCGTCTCGAACATCACCGCTTGCCTGTCGCCGCCATTGGATTACCACCGACGCACGCGCTCCTCTATGTCATCATTGACGACCGTCCGGGAGCGTTGCTCTCCGTACTTGAAACGTTGCGCGACATTGATTTAACCTTTATCCAAAGTCGTCCCATTGCCGGCGAAAAGTGGAAATATGCCTTCTTCCTCGAACTGCTTGTTGGCGCCGGCGCCCTGCCATTGGCGGCAGTCCTCGGCGGACTGCGTCCCTTCGTTCGCGAAGTGCGCCTTTTAGGTTCCTACTCCATTACCACGCAGCCGGCACCGGTCGCCGGCACCGTAACCACGACACTCTCCAACTTACGCGCAATGATTGCAACGCTTGACGGCAACCTCGTCAAAGCCTTTGGCAAACGCGCCGACTTCCATTCCAACAGCGCCCTTTACGTTCATGTCGAACCGGTGACGCACGAAGCGCTCGCAAAGGCGTTTGTCCATGGCGATGCCACCGAGCGTACACGCCTCCTGCGCCGCTTCTACCTCACCACCGTTATTCCGGTACTCGCTGAAACAGGCGCCGACAATGAACCGCGCCCTGCCCTTCATGCCGATGCCGATGCGATGGCGGCACTCGATCGCCGCTTCCGTTTTGCCTCCAAAGTCGTTGCCCGCAAACGCATTGAACTTGCGCCCGAACTGCGTGCCGCCGTACGAACCAACGATCCGGAAAAGGTGGAAGCCTCGTTGCTCAATGTCGCGGTAGAAGAAAAAGTCCTTGCGCGTGCCGCCGACTTCTGCGCCGCCGAAGGGGCAACGCCGGAACAAGCGGCACGTGTGATGGAACTTTACCGCGCACATTTGCTCCCTATTTCGCGTCTCATTCAAGTTTACGATATCCTCGGTCAAACAGCGTTCGCCACCGAATAGGTGCCGAACGCCTCCCTGCCGTCCGACCACTGTACCAATAGCTCCCTCCTCATCGCCACGCCCTCCGAACGGAGCGCGCGCCGCGCTCTTCCGCTCAGCCATCATAATATTTATGTGCATTCCTGTGCAATCTTGCTATAATCATGTGCAAAAGAGAGGAAGAGGACTTATGGCAAGTACAAATTTAACGATACGCATTGAAGAAGAATTAAAGCACGAAGCCAATGCTTTATTTTCAGATTTGGGTATGAATTTATCCACGGCATTTATGGTATTCATCCGACAAGCGATTCGAGTGCAAGGGTTACCCTTTACTGTCACCCGAGACACACCGAACAAAGAAACCGTCGCCGCACTTCAAGAAGCCGATCAAATTGCGAAAACCGACGACGTGAAAGCGGTTAAGAATATGAAAAGTTTACTTAAGAGTCTTCGACAATGACCTTCGAAATGAAGGTCACCGCGCGCTTCAGGAAAGACTACAAAATAGCAAAGAAGCGCGGATTGGATCTTGAGAAGCTTGATCGGGTGATGACACTTTTACACCAAGGTGATCCACTCCCCCTTGCTTACCGAGACCATGTGCTGACAGGCGATTATGTTAACACGCATGAATGTCATATTGCGCCGGACTGGCTCTTGATTTATATGTTTCGTGCGCCATTCCTTATTTTCGTACGTACGGGTACCCATAGCGATCTCTTCTAGTCCACGTGCGCGCGCCTTCGCCACGCTCTCCACTCCTTCCCTCCGCTCTTCCAATTTTACGCCTCACGCCTAATTCACATTTCAAATAGAGGTTGTAAATTCTTACGACACTTATGCAGGAATTAGACGAGAATCATACGCCGCTCATAAGTCGATAAGCCGTCACGCATAGCGTTGAACAAAGCGCGGCTCAAAGCGGCGACATTACGCGTTCATTTTCCGCCTTTAGTCATACTCCCTACAAATTTCAAGAGATATCGCAAAAGGTCAGCGTTCGTACCTCACTGAGGTAGAGCGCGTACCTCATTGACCCTCGACCTCTACCTCAGTGAGGTAGAGGAGCCGCCTCACTGAGGCTCATCGAGCGCTCGCCACGCCACGCACGCTACTATTCTGCATAAGTAGGTCTTTTCGAACAGACTCAGATGTAGACTTATGCCGAATGGCACGGTTCGTGGCACAGTCCGTGGCACAGTATGGCACGGTCGGTTTGGAGTGAGCGCCGAGCGCACCGCTTCGTAATATCGGTTGTCTTTTATCTGAAAATAGCTTATAGTGAAAAGAGTGTTCTTGATAACTTTGTACAGTACATTTGAAGGAGATGAGATGAAAGCTTTGATTCAATTCTTACCGCACGCCCTCATTATTGGTATCCTCGCCGGAATTATGCAATGGATGGATCTGATGTCCCACGGCTATTTCTATTCATGGATTGGCTTCGCTTCATGGGCGTGCTACTTCCTCGGCGGATGTACGCCCAAAGGCGGCGCGAAAGCTTCGGGCTGTTGGGTGGCAGGATTGATTGCTTCCATTCTGATTATTGAACTCGGCAACTATCTCACAGGACTCAGCGGCGCCGCCACCATTGGTTTCCCCGTTTCCGTTTTAATCATTGCCACGCTCGTCATTCTCTGTGAAAAAGTTCCCGTTTTGGCGTTTATTCCGGCATGGTTTGTTGGCGCTGCCTGTTTCTTTGCCGTCAATAATGCCGTCGGTGGTGACTATCACAAGTCGGTTCCGATTTACCTCATCTCTCTTGTCATCGGACAGGTTTGGGGATTCTTGACGGTGACGCTTCGCACGGCGTATGGCAAGAAGCTTGAAGCCGCAACTGCCAAAAAGTAGCACGCCGCTCCGCACTGAAATAAAGAGGACAGGGGCGAAGCTCCTGTCCTTTTTGCTAGACTATGGAAGCTATGCAAGTACCAGCTCTTTTCTTTGATTTAGACGGAACATTGATTGATTCCCGCGGCGATATTGCCAACAGTGTCAACCTTACGCGTGCCGATTACGGATTGCCGCCACTTCCGCTTGCGGAAATCACCTCGATGGTCGGGAATGGCGCCCGACAGCTCATTTTACGCGCAATGCCAGAGCATGCCGCAATCCTTGATGAATTAGTCGCTAACAATAAACGTCAATATGCCGAACATCTCGTCGTGCATACCTTTGCCTATCCGGGCGTGCCGGAGGGATTGGCAGAGCTCCGCGCCCTCGGTTGCAAAATGGCAGTCACGTCCAACAAGACCGCAGAACTCATTCCACACATTCTCGAAACGTTAGGCATTCTCAACTTTTTCGATGTGACGGTCGGCGGTGGCGATGTCGCCGTGCTCAAACCGGATCCGGCGTTACTCTACCTTGCCGCTCAAAAAATGGGTGTGGAAGTCCGCCCGACCGACTGGGTCATTGGCGACCATTACACCGATTTGGAAGTGGGACGTCATGCCGGTATTAAAGTGTGTCATTGCGCTTACGGTTTCGGTCAACCGCGCGGCGAACGATTCGATGTCGAAATTCACGACTTACGCGAGTTTGCCGCGTTTTTGCGAAAGACGTTATGAAACGTTTGATGGTTGGCGCCTTCCTCTTCGCTGCGCTCATCGGCTCGGGATTCGCGACGCGCGCGGCAGTACCGCCGACACTCGGAAGCGATTCCCCCGCACTCGCCGCGCTCTTGGTCGCACTCGGAGGAAGCCGCGGCATCTTATCGGAAATCCTCTGGTGGCGTATCGGTGAATTGCAGAAAGAAAACCGTTACCGCGAACTGATTCCGCTCACCACGTTACTCGTCACACTAGAGCCCTCTACGCCCGACGTCTGGACGTACAACGCGTGGAACCTCGCCTATAATGTCAGCGTCATGCACCACGACGCACCGGAACGATGGAGCTGGATTAAACGCGGACTTGCGCTCTTGGAACGTGGGCTTCGTATCACGCCACAAGCATCGCCGCTGCTTCAACAGATGGGCTGGATCTACGAGGACAAAATCGGCGGTCGGCTTGATCCTTGCGCGCCCTACTATCGCGCCCACCTCTCCGAACTGCGCGTGCCTGCCGATGCGGACGCCTTTGCGCGCCGTCTCGGTGCCACGCTCGACTGGACCGTTCCGCACACGCACGCACTCTACTGGTACGAACGTTCCGGCGACACTTACCCCGTCCTCCGCACACTGATTGCGCTCCTCGTCGCGACGGACAATGACAGCCTCGTGCCTGCCTTTATAGCCACTGCACGCGCGCAACTCCGCACGCTTCCACCGCAACAGCGCGAACAGGTTCATGCCTTTGCACAAGACTTTGCCCAACAGCACTCTTCCCCCGAACTCATTACGTTTCTAAAGGAGATCCACCATGATACGAACCGTCGGTGAAACGGTCATTGCGTTTGACTGCGAATGGATTCCCGACCTCCATTCGGCACGCTTGCTCTTCGGCGCCGATGCGTCCGTAACCGATGAGCAAGTCATGGAAAAGCTCTGGCTCTACAACGGTGCCACCGCCGAAGATCCGCATCCCTTTGTACGTCTCATGCAAAGCCGTGTCGTCTCGATTGCGATGGTAATGCGTTTGGCGCCGAAGAAGCCGGGCGACAATGCCGAACTGCGCCTTGTCTGGTTGCCCAAAGAACCGGAAGAGGCAACGGCGCGTTCCGAACGTAAAGTCGTTGGCAACTTTATCGCCGCCATTGGCAACAAACTCCCGCAACTCGTCGGGTTCAACTCCCGCAACTCCGATCTGCGCATTCTTGCTCAACGCGCCCTCGCCATGGGAATCCCCGCCAAAGGCTTTCTCAATAAGCCCAACAAACCGTGGGAAGGCATGGACTACCTCGCCCGTGACACCGAATGTTCGATTGACCTTATGGATCTTATTGCCGGCGGCTTTTCAGGTCGCAATGCCGCCGTCAACTTACACGAAGCGGCTACGCTCTGTGGCATTCCGGGGAAATTCGACGCCCACGGCGATGATGTATACGAACTTTGGAACGCCGGAAAATACAGGGAAATCGTCCAGTATAATTGCTTTGACGCCCTCACCACCTATCTCCTGTGGCTTCGCCTTGCCTTTGTCAGCGGACGCTTCACCGCCGATGAATACGAAGCCGAACAAGAACTTTTGCGTCAACATCTCATGGATCTATGCGAACGACCGGAAACGGCGTTTGTCGAAGCTTACTTGACCGAGTGGGATCGCATGGAAGCGCTCCGCGACGCGAATCCCTAGCGCAAAAGAGACCGCCGCGCAGAAGCGCGGCGGTCTCTTTTGAATAAAGAAGAAGACTACCAATTCACATCGGTGCCATTGAAAGCGCACACGAGAATCTTCTTTATGTCTGCCGCCGTCGTCTTACGCGGATTGCATCCGGTGCAAGGATCCATCTTCGCTTGCTTCGCAATGAAATCAATATGCGTGTTAAAGAGTTCATCCGAAACGCCGGCAGCTTCCAATGTCGCAGGAATTGCCAACGACTCGTTCAATGCGCGAATCTTGTCAATCAACACGTTCACCAACTGCTTCTCCGTCGCTCCCGGCAAGCCTAGCGCACGGGCAATCTCGGCATAACGCGTTTCACACGCCTTGCGGTTGAACGTAATGACATAAGGCTGAAGAATCGCATTGCACAGTCCGTGAGGCAGATTGAACTGTGCGCCAATCTTGTGCGCAATCGAATGCGTAATGCCCAACAGTGCATTGGAGAACGCCATTCCGGCGAGACATTGCGCAATGTGCATCCGCCCGCGCGCGCCTTTGTCTCCGACATAGCTCGCATACAAATCATCGTCAATCATCTGAATAGATTTGATTGCAAGCGCATCTGAAAATTCAGAATGCGGCAACGCCACATAGGCTTCAATCGCGTGCGTCAAAGCGTCTAAGCCGGTGTGCGCCGTCAATTTCGGCGGCATCGTTTCAGCAAGATCGCTATCGACGACGGCAATATCGGGGGTGATTTCAAAGTCCGCCAGCGGATATTTGACCTTTGTGGAATAGTCGGTAATCACAGCGAACGCCGTGACTTCCGTTGCCGTACCCGAAGTGGATGCCACCGCCACAAAGATGGACTTCTGCCGAAGCATCGGCATTGTAAACGGCGTCTTGATATCGTCAAACGTTTTCTCCGGATGTTCGTAAAAGACCCACATCGCCTTTGCGGCATCAATCGGCGAACCGCCACCAATGGCAACAATGACATCCGGCTTGAAGTCCAACATCGCCTTCGCACCCTTCATCACCGTTTCAACACTGGGATCTGGCTCAACGCCTTCAAACAGCTTCACCTTCAAGCCAGCATCTTTCAAAATCTTCTCGAGCTGATCCAAGAAGCCAAACTTCTGCATCGACGTTCCGCCCGTAACGATGAATGCACGCTTACGCGACTTGCCCAATACGGCAAGCTCCTTCATCGCGCCAGCACCAAAATAAATATCACGTGGAAGTGTAAACCGAGCCATAGTAACTCCTTTAATAAGTCTCATTTTAAGACAGTTGCAGTATAACAAAGCTGTGCTTTCTGCACAGCACAATCGCCGCAGCGCACGCCACGCAAACTTCTATCAGCAGCGGTGGGCGGCAGCGCTAAGCTTGAAGCAGCGTACGAAAGGCTTCAAGCGGCAACGGATACTTTTGCACCTCAACGTGCATCCGCGCCGATTCCGCCTTACGGGCAAGGTCAATGTCTTCAGGCGTAAGCACGAGGATCGGTGTCAGCGCGACTTTGGGATCTTCACGAATTTGAACAATCAAATCGCCTAAGTAAGATTCCGGAAGTGAACCGTCAAAGATAAAGCGCGCCGGCGGTACGCCGTGGCACGCCGCGACAAGATGCAACGCTTCGCGATCAATGCGAACGCTATTTCCTAACGCCTGGGCATCGTTTTGCACATGGGCGATAAATTCCTCATCGCCCGACACAATGACAAGCAGCGGACCGGTGGCAATCGCAAGCTCAATGGTGACACGTGTACCGCAATCGCTCCCGGGAACTGGCGATTCGATTCGCAACTGTCCATGATGCAATTCGATGATTTCACGCACGATGGACAGCCCCAGCCCCGTTCCGGTCACCTGATCGCCGACACGGAAGTAACGTTGCGAAACGCGCGGCAACGCCTCCGGCGGAATACCGATGCCATTATCTTCCACGACAATCCATGCGCGTCCATTTTCTTCCTTTACAGAGCCGTGAATTTTACCGCCCTCCGGCGTGTACTTCACGGCGTTGGACAGAATATTGAAAAAGACGCGTTCGAGCTTGTGGCGATCAACTTCAGAATAGATTTCTCGCGGAGAGGGGCGTACGATGAGCGTCTGCTTTTTCGTTTCAGCTTGAATGATGAGCGCGGCGGCAACTTCGCTGAGCAAGTGCGTCAACGGTTCCAACGTTTTGCGCATCGTAATCGTATGATTCTCAATCTGCCGAAGATCCAAAATATCGTTCACCGTCGTCATCAGCCGTTTGGCATCGACTTGGAGATGTTCGAGATAGGTCATCGCCTTTTCGGGCAATTCGCCGCAAAGTCCGCGAAGCATATTCGTAATGGCATACGACATAGAGGTCAACGGCGTACGCAGTTCGTGTGAAACGTTTGATACAAATTTCAACCGGTCACGATCCTGTGCGCGAAGTCTTTCATTCGCCGCCTCGAGACGATGCAGCGCCTCCACGCGGGTGGTGACATCACGCAGCGTAAAGAGGCACGTTTCTTCCGAAATATGCCGAATGGCAGCTTCCACAATAAACTCCGTACCGTCACCACGTACGGCACGGCATTCAACGACGATAAACGTTTCCGAATCGAGCCGCTTACGAAAGCCTTCGGAGAAACGCATCAGCCCTTCGGGCGACAATTCGCCAATGTCACGTCCGAGAAGTGCCTCCTGTGACGGCATCCGAAAGATTTCAATCGCGCGTGCATTACAGCCGACAATACGAAATTGAGCATCCGTTAGAAACACGGCTTCATAAAAAGCATCCAAAGGCGCAGAACGATTCATCAGCTCCTCCTTTCGCACCGTTACTTTCCCAACGGTTCAACTAACATTCGGCGTAAGATTTCCAACGTCTTTGCATCAATTTCGTAAACCATCGGGCGCCCCTGTATCAGCAGTGGCGCATTACCGGTCACCGGGTGCGGCGTTCCGACGAGGAGCACACGGCGAAGGCCTTCTTCGCCTTCCAAATCAAGGACGATTGAAAGCTCCGGCGAATCCAGTCCGTAGGCGTTCAAATCTTCGCGTGAAGCAGAGATGTAACGAATCACGCGCACCGCACGTAAATCAGCAAAAAGTGTCAACCACGCATCGACGGCGGCTTGATTGATATAGGCGCCGCGCGGACGATCGGTTTCCCACGCGAGCGAACCGTCACGATGTCCTACGGTGACGTCCATCGCCGCGTGTTTCCGGCGCACCGTGATGCGGCGAATATTCGCCGCTGGAAGCGAGAGCACCGTACGATCGACCAGCGCATAGTCAAAGTCCGACTCAATCATTGCCAGTGGCAAATCTGCCGTCTTGACACGATAAACGCGACCGGTATCACGCCGAAACACAAGCCGCGTCCCCACCGCTTCGCCGGCATAAAAGGCAAGCTCCACCGGAGCACGTCCGCCGTCCCACAGCAATGAAAGTTCACAGAGCGGATCGCCGGCGGGAGCAGTCGTTCCGAGCAAGTCGCCGGTGAGCGTAAACAGTTGGCGATTCATCGCCGCCACCACCGCACCATCGGCAGGAAGCGGCGCCGGCAGGACAAGCGTCCAAACGCCATTGACGCGTGCAAGTTCCGTCGAAATGACACCGCCCTGCGGACGCAGCAGCAAGCGCACCGGCTCCGTCAAATCGCCCAAGACCGGCACATTGCAATAGTCCGTCACAAAAGGACCTTTCGCACTAAAGAGTTCACGGAGTTTCGCCGGTACTGAAACAATCGACTGATAACGATCCATCAGGCAGAACACATTGCCGGCACGTTCCGGATCGGCTTTCCCAATACGAAGTGTCATCGGGTCGGTCATCCCGAGAAGATAAATCGTCACACGCACCGCAGTTTCTTCATCCAGCCCATATTCCGCCAACGTCGTTTCGCTATGAAGCGATGAGAGCAGTTCGGTCAAATCGGCAGAAGGCGTATCCGAAGGGCGTACATACGCCGTCAACGGATCGACACAAAGCGCCTCCAAAACCGGTCGCACCGCAGTCCGCGTCACCTCAAAGGGGAGCGGTTGCGTCACACTCCAATTACCATTGCTCACGCGCACGGCACGTGTAAATGAAATTCCCGGAGCGCGCCATTCCAACGCGGTAATCGTTTCAGGCAAAACGGGCAGTAGAACTTTCGTGCGCAATGCCGCCGCCGACTGCGGTAAATTCGCAAGGTTTTCTGTCGCCAGCGACACCCATTCGCCGTCCACCTCCGCCAACGTTTCAGACAAACGCATCGGAAGCCGTTCACCAAATCGGCACGTCCAGCTTGCATCCGGCACACGAAGCGTCACCGCACGTTCCGGCAGACGTTCAGCACGCCGTCCAAGGTCGTTGAGGATTTTCATCCCTTGGCAAGCATCCAAAAGCGCCGCCATTTCCGCCGCACCGCAAAGCGCACCGGGGAACGGTTCCTTCATCCGCCACAGCTCTCCCGAACGCACCAAAACCGCACGCGGAATCGCCGTGCCAAATTCAAGCTCAACGCCAACCACCGATTCCGGTGCCACGGGGAACAGCCGACTGCCACGCGCATAAGGATCGGCAGGATGATACCAACGCGCCGCCACCAACGCCGCCGCCAAGAGAATCACGAGGCTCAACAACACTAAAATGGAACGGCGAAAATTCATGACCGCCTCCGCGTTAAGAGCCAGAGAAATCCGCAGAAGAAAAAGGGTATGAGTACTGCTGCAACGACAAAATCTTTCCGCCATTCGCGTTGATCCTGTTCAATCCGAATGACATTCGCACCACTGCGCCCACCACTCCCTGAAACGCCAATGAGCCACTGAACAACATTCACGATAAAGTCGCGATTAGCAGAGCCGTGATTCAGCACGTAACGGTTCTCAGCAAACGCCGATCCGGCGGCAATCACCATGCGTCCCGGACGAAACGCCAAATCTTCTCCCGTACGTCCGCCACGCTCCGCGGCGGCAATCAACGTGACAACCTCATTCGTTTGCGCAACGGCGCCCGGCAACGGCGCAACGTTCATTCTCACCAACGGCGTCACTTCCGTTCCGGCAGGTAGTTCCATCGACCGCATCAATGCCCGCGGTGCGCTCATCGTCAGTGTCGCACGATGCGCCAAATCACGTGTCACCACATGATCGGGCGACAGTGCATCGGCAAGTCCAAACGTACCATCAATCAATCGCGACGGTATCCGCGGACGAAGCCCCACGTGAATCCCCCACCGTTCCAAAAGCGGTCCCAATCCCGCCTCACCGTTCACCGGAAGTGCATACAGCAAGCGTCCGCCACGATCCAGCCAATCACTCAAACGCGCACGTTCGGGAACGGTAATCGGGTAGCGCGGATTCACAATCAGCAGCAGGCAAATATCGGGCGGAATCGTTGCGATGCCATCGGCTTCGTGCGTTAAATTCACCGCACGCAAACGGCATCCTTCATTCTCAAGCGCACGGCGAAGTCCTGAAAATCCAGTCAGCGGATCGGTCGTATCAAACGATTCTTCTCCGTGCCCCACCAGCCAGCCAATCGCCACACCATCGACGCGGGACAATCGCGCAAGCGCGGCGGCAATTACATTTTCGGCTTCCACCGGATCAAACTCCTCCGCCACCGTCAACAGCGATCTTTCAGGGACAAAAACGTGACGGTGCGCCTGCCGGAAAAGTAATCCTGCCCCTTGCGCCCCCTGCTCCATCAACGCCGCACTGCGCGTCACCTCTAAGCGCGGATCAACGTAAACAATTTCAATCGAGGCGCCCACCACGGCACGCGAAGCTTGCGCAAAGGTGCGTAGAAGCCTTCCGACCGGCAATGCGACCGCTGCATCTGGTGGCAAAATACACGTCACCGTAATTTTGCCAGACGTTTCTGAAAGCGTGGCACGACTGCGTTCGGACAAGACAGGCGTCCCCCATTCCGAAAAATCTGCCACCGGAGACCATGAGGCAAAAAGCGCGTCCAGTAGAAGCGCCGATAAAACGGCAAGCGCAAGGCTCGCCGCTGCACCTAGAAACCATTTTCGTTGTGAACGTGATAATTCCATTACCGCCTCCGTCCCGTCACAGGTCGAATAAAAAACTCGCTCGGCTCAACGCTGATACGTTCAACACGATTGGTATACGGCAGCACCACGTGTGGCACGACTCTTTGCCGTCCGCCATTCGCTCTACTGCCGGCGCGAAGCTCTGAAACCCACACGCGAAGATCGCTCGCATCCAACGCTTCCACTTCGCGTTTCGTACCGTGTACCGTCACCGCCACCGTCCGAACTTCCGGCTCATAATAAATAGACGAATTGCGCGATTGAAGAACCGATACCGGTAAGTTCGGAAAGACACGACGAATGTCTTCACGGACGAATTGCACGTCCACCTGCACCGTATCGGGACGAAGCGTCCATCCGCCTTTGTTGTCGGGCGGCAAGACACGCACCGCCGTTCGAAAACCTTCACGCCGATTCGACACATCCACAATCGCCGTATCCAACCGCACCTTCTGTTTCAGCAATTCCGCCAATCGCGCCTTCGATCCTGTCACTTCAACGGTCTGCGGTGTAAAGGAAAGCTTAACGGCGCCGACTTCTGGCGCGCCTTTGATAATCGGTTCGGCAATCGGCAACGTCTGCGTATCACTCGTATCGAAGGAAGCGAGCACTTTATTCGGCTCAATCGAAATGATACGCACATCGCCTTCTCGCTCCACATCACGATGTGACAACTTCACGCGTACGGCAAACGCTCCCCCCGAAGGTTGACGCAGTGTCACACGTACGCGTGGCGGTTCACGCCCGGGGAAGGAAAGCCCGCGAATATCTTGCTCCGATCCGCGAAAGGTCACAGCCACAACGCCCGGATCAAAGCCAGTCAACGCCTGCGCGCCATCCATCGTGACCGCTTCCACCGGCAACATCATCGTTTGCGTATAACTAAAAGATTTACGAACACCCAAGAAAACAAAGAGAGCAAAGACCGCTGCCGCAATTTTCCACGGCCAGTCGTGCGTGATGAAGCGAAAAGGATTACGCATGTTTCGTCCTCCGTGACGACGGCGATTTTGAAACAAAGATTCGCACAAACCACGGCAACGAACGACGCGAACCAAAGACGGCATGATAAAACTTATGCTGTTCCGAACGTGGAACAAATGCCGCACGCAAAAGACGTTCCAGCTGGCGGTCAGAAAGATTACGCATTAAATTACCATCGCGTGCCACCGACACTTCTCCGCGTTCCTCCGAAACGACGAGAATCAATGCGTCACATTCCGATGACAATGTGACCGCCGCACGGTGACGTGTGCCGGCGCCTTCAATCCGCAATTCATTGTCAATCGGAAAAATACAATGCGCCGCACGAATGCGATCGTTCCGCAGAATTACCGCGCCATCGTGCAACGGTAGTGGCGGCGTAAAAATCGAGATCAACAGTTCTTCACTGATTAGAGCATCCAGCGCGATCCCCGTCTCGCACCAGCGATCCATAATCACCGCACGTTCCACCGCAATCAAAGCACCCAACCGTCGAACCGCAAGACTGCGTGCCGCACGCACCAGCTTCTCCGGTTGCGTTTCCGGAATACGTCCCTGCAAGAGTTGAATAAACGCCTGCCGTCCCAACATCGCCAACGCGCGACGAATTTCCGGATGAAAGACGACCAGTAATGCCAGGAAAAGAAAAACGGAAATCCACCGCAACACCACGTTCACCACATCCAATTGGAAGATCACGGTGACGAGAAAAAACATAAGAAAGATGGAGGCCACTCCGATTAGCATTTGCGCCGCACGCGTTCCTTTAAGAAAACGCAACACGTAGTAAAAGCCTACCGTTAACAAATAAATTTGAAAGAGATCGAGGACGTTGGGCCACCAAGTTTCTAGCATTGTGCCACCTCCTGTACTGCAAGAAAGACGTTCAGCGCATCGACCGTTTCACGCACATCGTGTACGCGCACAAGAGCCGCCCCCTGTGCCACCGCCGCCAACGCCGCGCCCACACTCGCCGCCTGACGTTCCTCCGCCACTGCGCGCCGCGTAAGGTCACCCAAAAACCGTTTCCGTGAAGCGGCAATCAGTGTCGGTCCCCACGCCGCAAATTGTGCCGTGGACGCCAACAAAACAAGCGAATCATGCGCCGTCTTTGCAAATCCCAAGCCGGGGTCTAAAACAATCTGTTCACGTTTCACGCCCAACGCCATACACGTTTGCGCACGATCCACCAACGTATTCAACACCGACGCCACCACATCCTCATACGTCACAAGCCGATCCATCGTTTGCGGTGTTCCGCGTGCGTGCATTAAAATATAACCGGCGCCCGAGGACGCGATCAACTCCCACATTCCGGCGTCAGGCGTACACGCTGCCACATCGTTAATCACATCCGCCCCTGCCGCAATCGCCGCCGCCGCCGTAGCGGTATGGCGCGTATCCACTGACAAAATCAGCTGAGGACAGGCGGAGCGCAACGCTTCAATCACAGGAATCACGCGTGCGCATTCCTCGGCTTGCGTCACGGGCGTTGCCCCGGGACGTGTCGATTCTCCGCCAATGTCTAAAATCTTCGCACCGTCTGCCACCATTTGCAGTCCTCGGCTCACCGCCGCAGAGCATTCGGGGACACGACTTCCGCCGTAAAAAGAATCGGGCGTCACATTCACAATACCCATCACCCACGGCGTATCTAATACGACGTGCCGTTGACCACAAAACCACGGGTAACATTCCCTCTTCATGCGAGGGAAGTATAACAGACACGCGCTAAAATTCATAATTCGCCCGCCACAGAGGCGCTTCTCCCACGGCACGCGTTCGCATCGTAAGCGAGCGCCCCCCTGTCAACGCTCTGCGGTAAGTCTACGCCACCGCGACACATCGTAAGGCGCGCCTGCCCCACGCGCCTCTTTTGCCGACTTCCACGACACGCGTCAGACCTTACTCCAACAAAAAGAAACTTGCGAAAGATGAACGGGTTGTGGTACTTTCACGGTGGAAAGAAATGGTTAAAACAGGACTGCGGACAGGGTGGCAAATGTTCTTTCCGGCCACGACCCGCAGATTATGAGGATAGAAACAGATGCAGAATGCAAAATCGTTCTCCGTGGACATCGCAGGTCGTAAGTTCACGATTGAAACAGGTCTCTTGGCACAACAGGCCGCTGGTGCGGTCTCCGTCTCTTTAGGTGAAACGACCGTATTCACCGCCGTTACCAATACCGACAAGCCGCGTGAAGGAATCGACTTCTTCCCGTTGCAAGTCGAATATCGCGAGAAATTTTATGCCGCAGGTCGCTTCCCCGGCGGTTTCTTCAAACGCGAACAGCGTCCCTCCGAAAAAGAAATTCTGACCGCACGTATGTGCGATCGCCCCATTCGTCCGCTTTTCCCTGAAGGCTATTACAATGACGTGCAGGTCAACTCCATGCTCGTCAGCTGCGATGGTCAATATGAAGGCGATGTTTTGGCAGTCAATGCCGCCTCTGCCGCACTTCACATTTCAGATGTTCCTTTCATGGGACCGATTGGATGCGTTCGTATCGGACGTATCAAAGGTGAATGGATTATCAACCCCACCCACGCGCAGCGTGAACAGTCCGACTTGGATCTTCTCTATGCCGGTCTCCGCGACAAGTTCCTCATGATGGAAGGTTCCGCAAAGGAAATCTCCGAAGAAGAATTTTTGGCGGCGATGAAGCGCGCACACGAAGAAGTCGTTAAAATTGTCGACCTCCAAATCGAACTGCGCCGCGCATTAGGCAAGCCCGACAAGGTCATTGCCGATCAGCCTCAGGATCCGGAGAAGATGGGCTTTATTCGCACCTTAGGCGGTGCCAAGCTCGCTGATGCGCTCCTCATTGCCGACAAGCTCACCCGTCAAGAGACGGTCAGTGCGGTGAAAGCCGAACTCCTCGCCGCTTGTCAGGAAAAGTATGGCAAAGATGCAAACGGCCGTTGGGTCATTGATGAGATTTCGTTCGTTCATCTGTTTGACGCATTGGAAATCGAAACCGTTCGCAATAACTTCTTGGACAAGGGCAAACGCATTGACGGTCGTGCACAGCACGAAATTCGTCCGCTTGCAGCTCAAGTCGGCGTATTGGCTCGCACGCACGGCTCGGCAGTGTTCAACCGTGGCGAAACGCAAAACCTTGCGACCGTCACCCTCGGCACCACCAAGGACAGCCAAGATCTCGACTCCGTCACAGGCGGACAGAAGAACAAACGCTTCATCCTCCACTATAACTTCCCTCCCTATTGCACCGGTGAAGTCGGCCGCCTCGGTTCGACCGGTCGTCGCGAAATCGGTCACGGCGCACTCGCCGAACGTTCCCTCGCCGAAGTCATTCCGCAGGACTATCCTTACTCCGTGCGTGTCGTCAGCGAAATTATGGGTTCCAACGGATCTTCCTCCATGGCATCCATTTGCGGTGGATGTTTGGCACTCATGGATGCTGGCGTTCCTTTGACCAGTCCCGTTGCAGGCATTTCAATCGGACTCTTCACCACGCCCGATCTGAGCAAGCGCATCCTCATTACCGACATTCTCGGTTCTGAAGATCATTGCGGCGATATGGACTTCAAAGTCGGCGGTACACGCAAGGGAATTACCGGCTTCCAGGTCGATCTTAAGCTTCGTGGCTTAACGTGGGATCTCGTCGAAGAAGCACTCGCCGCGGCGAAAGTCGGACGTCTGCACATTCTCGACTTTATGGCCACCGTCATTCCGGCGCCGCGCGCAGAACTGTCGCCTTATGCACCGCGTATCACCACGCTGCAGATTCCGGCAGACAAGATTGGTGAACTCATCGGCCCCGGCGGTAAGAACATTCGCCGCATCACCGATGGCACTGGCGCACAAATCGACATTCAAGAAGATGGCACCGTCTCGATCTTCGCCGTCAGCGAAGAAGCAATGAACAATGCCAAGCGCGAAGTCGAAGCCATCACCGCCGAAGCCGAAGAAGGACGCATCTACGAAGGCACCATTACCGGTATCAAGGAATTTGGTTGCTTCGTTGAAATCCTCCCCGGCAAAGATGGTCTCTGCCACATCTCCGAACTCTCGGATCGCCGCATTCCCTCCGTGGAAAGCGTCTGCGCCGTGGGCGACAAGATTATGGTTAAAGTCATCGGCATTGACGAACGCGGGCGCATTAAGCTTTCCCGTCGCGAAGCTATGGCTGATCTCGACCAACAGCATCAGGAAGAACAAGCTCCGACCGTTGAAGCGTAAGCTTCTAACGTCTAAAGCTCACAAGAAAGCCACGGTCTCCGTGGCTTTCTTGTGTAATGGGCGCACGACACTCCGCAAAGAGGCTTCGTCCTCTCCTACAAGCCTGCGCAGGCGAACGAATTGCATTCGCCTCGCCCTCTCTCTCAGTGCCCCTACCCGCGCGCGCCGAAGCCTCGAGGTACGCCAGAAGATACAAGGCACAAAAAAAGAGAGCCCACGAGGGGCTCTCCTTTTGCAAGTAAGAGATCTTACTTGATTTCAGCCTTTGCGCCGGCCTTCTCAAGAGCTTCCTTGATCTTGGCAGCTTCAGCCTTATCCACGCCATGCTTGACGGGCTTAGGAGCACCTTCGACGAGATCCTTGGCATCCTTGAGGCCGAGACCGGTGATGGTACGGACTTCTTTGATGACAGCGATCTTGTTGGCACCCACTTCGAGGAGCATGACATCAAATTCAGTCTTCTCTTCGACAGCGGCGACAGCAGCACCAGCGGCGGCGGCGACAGGAGCAGCGGCGGAAACGCCCCACTTTTCTTCGAGGGCCTTCACGAGTTCAGCTACCTGCAGCACGGTCATGCCGGAGAGAGCGTCAATAATTTCTTCCTGGGTCATTTCTTTGTTCTTTCTGTTTGTGCAACCGCCCAACGTCAAGCGTTGGGAGGATTCTTGCTTTTACGACACTGCGGTTAGACCGCAGGGGTGCCTTCGGCAGGAGTGCCTTCGGCGGGAGGGGGTGTAGGTGCGGGAGCTTCTTCTTCGCTGGCCTTGTCGACCTTGGCTTGAAGCACACGCGCCATTTGTGAAGCAGGAGCCTGCAAGGTGCCGAGGAGGCGCGCCTGCTGGGCTGCGAGCGAAATGAGTTCGGAGAGTGTCGTAATCTCAGCGACGCTGAGAACGTTCTTCTCCAAAAGTCCTGCCTTGATAGAGGCAAGCTCATTGGCTTTCACAAAATCAACAACGATCTTTGCCGTTTCGGCGATATCACCACAGCCGGTGATGACTGCCGTCGGTCCGGTGAGAATGCCTTCAGCGAAAGTGATTCCCTGTTCGCCAAGAATCTTGGTGATAAAGGTATTCTTAATCACCATCATTTCGGCTTGCTTAGGAGCCAACTGGCGACGTAAGTCCGCGATTTGCGTCACGGTCAAACCACCAAAGTTCAGCAAAAAGGCAAAGTCTTTACCGGTCAGAAAGTCGGTGACTTCCTTGTAGATGGCGATGACTTCCGGGCGTTTTTTCTGATTGGACATTGTGTTACTCCTTCACGAGGACGCGCACGCCAACACCCATGGAGGGGCTAACGGTGCAACTGCGGAGGAAGACGCCCTTCGCGGCGGCAGGACGCTCATGACGAACAGCCTCAATAATGGCGGTCAGATTGTCAACGAGTTGGTCGGCGGAGAAGCTGAGCTTGCCAGCAGGGACGCAAACGTTGCCGCTGCGATCCATACGGAAGTCCACTTTACCAGCCTGCGCAGCCTTAACGGCAGCAGCAACATCGTCGGTAACCGTTCCCGTCTTGGGGTTCGGCATCAAACCACGCGGTCCGAGGACACGGGCGACGGTACGAACTTGCTTCATCGCATCGATGGTAGCAATCGCAACGTCAAAATCTGTCCAACCGCCCTTGACCTTTTCGAGAAGGTCTTCGAGACCGACTTGATCAGCGCCAGCAGCCTTTGCGGCATCCGCCATATCGCCAGCGGCGAAAACGATGACACGCACGTGCTTACCGGTACCGTGAGGTAAATGCACCACACCGCGAACGGCTTGGTCACTCTTTGCAGCATCCACGCCAAGGCGGAGACCCACATCGACGGTTTCGTCAAATTTTGCACCCGGATGTGCCTTGATGAAAGCGACCGCTTCAGTGAGAGCAACGGCTCCATGAGGGGCTTTCTTGAGGGCATCCTGATATTTCTTACTGTGTTTAGCCATAATAGTCGCGCTCCTTAGTCAATGACATCCACGCCCATTTGGCGTGCGGTGCCTTCGATCATGCGCGCAGCGGCGGCGGGATCGGTGGCGTTGAGGTCCTCAGCCTTAATCTTGATGATTTCGGCAATTTGGGCGCGCGTAATTTTGCCAACTTTGTCAACGTTCGGCTTTCCCGAACCTTTGGCGGCATTAGCATATTTCTTGATGAGCGCGGAAGCAGGTGGGCTCTTCAAAATGAAGGTGAAGGAGCGATCGGCATAAACCGTGATGACCACGGGAATTACCATGCCGCCCTTATCTTGCGTCTTGGCGTTAAATTCTTTGCAGAACGCCATAATGTTCACGCCTTGTGAACCTAATGCAGGTCCAACGGGCGGTGCGGGATTTGCTGCTCCGGCAGGAATCTGGAGCTTGACCATCCCAGTGACTTTCTTAGCCATGTGCGGGTCCTTTGTGTTTTATGCCGCGCTCCCGGGGATCCTTGCCCGGTACAAACGCACGACCGTCAACGAGACGTTTGAATACAACCGAATGCGTTAAAGGACGCCTTCGGGGTGGTCAGTGAATCGCTCCACTTGCCAGTATTCAAGCGTGACAGGGGCGCTGCGTCCGAAAATAGAAACGGAAATCTGCAAACGTCCACTATCAGGATCGATCTGATCCACCGTGCCATTGAAGTTCATAAATGGACCATCAACGATACGTACGGTTTCACCGATCTGGAAAATAACTTTGAGCTTGGGCTTGTTTTCCTCAGCCGCCACGCGGTGCAGAAGATCTGACGCTTCGGCATCACTAATGGGACGAGGTTTGGTACTCGTGCCGCCCAAAAACCCGATCACACCGGGAATCGCTTGGACGAACTGCCAAAGCTCTTGATTGATTTGCTTCTGTGCATCGTCGAGATACAACGCCATATGCGCCAGCACGTAGCCGGGGCACAACTTGCGTGTAATCACGCGCTTCTTGCCATCCTTAACTTCGGCTACTTTTTCGGTAGGAACGACGACATTCAAGTCGTTGAGGACTTCATTTCTCGTCGGCTCAGCAGGAATATCGAAATATTCAAACATTCCTGCGCTGCGTGCTTGGGCGACAATCTGACGCTGCGCCTTTTGCTCTTGCCCTGTAAGGGTTTGGAGCACATACCATTGCTTCTGCATCTCTGCCATTGCGCGCGTCCTTGGTGGGGTGGAGGCTTACGCCTGACCGCCCAAAATCATCTTAAGAGCGGTCCGGATGACTTCGTCGCACGCCATGATGACAATGGCGAGTAACACAATAAAGACGATTACCACGAAGGTCGAGTCGACCAATTCATGACGGCTGGGCCAAGTGATTCGCTTGCCTTCCAACCCCACATCGCCGAGGAATCGTTTTACTTTATCAAACATATTGTTATCCGGTTTCTTGTATGGCAGGGTAGGAGGGAGTCGAACCCCCATAGGCAGTTTTGGAGACTGCTGCTCTGCCATTGAACTACTACCCTATGGCTGAACCGCTAATGTTACTTCGTTTCGCGGTGCAAGGTACGCTTCTTCTCAAACGGGCAGAACTTCAGAAGTTCAACGCGTTCGGTCTGCGTCTTCTTGTTGCGTGTCGTCGTATAGTTGCGGCGCTTGCATTCAGTGCAAGCCAAAATTGCGAGTTCGCGAGACATTTTATGAACCCTTTCTTCCTGAAAGAACCGCCCCGAGGCAGGGCTTCCGCCCCGGGGCGCGGCTATTCACAGGAGCGGACTACTTACTTGGTAATCTTGTCGACCGTACCGGCGCCGACCGTCTTGCCACCTTCGCGAATGGCGAAGCGCATCTTTTCTTCGAGAGCAACAGGTGCAATCAACGTGACGGAGATTGCAATGTTGTCGCCCGGCATGACCATCTCGGTGCCTTCAGGAAGCGTAATGTCACCGGTGACGTCTGTCGTACGAATGTAGAACTGGGGACGATAGCCCTTGAAGAACGGCGTATGACGACCACCTTCTTCTTTGGTGAGGACGTAAACGTTACCCGTGAAGTCCGTATGAGGCGTGATGGAACCGGGCTTGGCGAGAACCATGCCGCGCTCAACATCTTCCTTCTTCGTACCACGGAGCAAGCAGCCGACATTGTCGCCCGCCTGGCCTTGATCCAGAAGCTTACGGAACATTTCAACACCGGTAACGGTCGTCTTCTGGGTGGGGTGAATGCCGATGATTTCGACATCTTCGCCAACCTTGATGATGCCACGTTCGACACGGCCGGTCACAACGGTGCCACGACCTTCGATGGAGAACACGTCTTCGATCGGCAACAGGAAAGCCTGGTCAATCAAACGAACCGGATCAGGAATGTAGGTGTCAAGCGTATTCATGAGCTCGTCGATGCACTTGCACGCCGGATCATCAACCGTCTTGGCTTGGGTCGCAGGATACGCGCAGCCACGGATAATGGGGCAGCCTTCGTAACCATACTTTTCGAGAAGCTCTTGAACTTCCATTTCGACGAGGTCGAGAAGTTCTGCGTCATCAACAAGGTCAATCTTGTTCATGAAAACGATAATGCGGGGAACGCCGACCTGGCGGGCGAGCAACACGTGCTCACGCGTCTGAGGCATCACACCTGTATCTGCCGCGCAGAGAAGGATTGCAGCATCCATCTGTGCCGCGCCTGTGATCATGTTCTTCACATAGTCAGCATGGCCGGGGCAGTCAACGTGTGCATAGTGACGGACGGGGGTGCAGTATTCAACGTGTGCCGTGGCGATCGTAACAATCTTCTTCGCATCGCGGCGACCAGCAGACTCAGAGGCTTTGGCGACTTCGTCATACTTGATTTCAGTGCTGAGCCCCTTAAGAGCCTGCACATGTGTGATAGCGGCGGTCAACGTGGTCTTACCATGGTCGACGTGGCCGATCGTGCCGACATTGACGTGGACTTTATCGCCGCGTTCAAAGTTTTCTTTAGCCATTTTCTTCTTCTCCTGTGAACAGAAGTTCTGTGGTTGCCTGTGTAATGGAGCCTACGAACGGAATCGAACCGACGACCTCTTCCTTACCAAGGAAGTGCTCTACCAACTGAGCTACGTAGGCACAAATGCGCACAAATGCGCCCTTTCCTTCTCTCATATTGAACGGTCGCAGAGACAATTCTCCATAAGAAAGTCGAGCAAATATAGCACAACCCCAGCATGAGGTCAATCTGAAACTTTTGCCCATCCTGCGAACGAATCAATCCGAGCGCCCTCCTTATCAAAGAGGTGCTCACCTCCACGGAGCTACGAGAACTCAATGGATGACATAAAGTAGCACCGCGCCCTTGAATTGTCAATGAAAAGTGCTCCCTCCGCTTTTCTAAAAGCAGGCGGCGCAGTCGTAGTCCGCAAAACAAAAGGCGCCCCGTCGTTACGACGAAGCGCCTCCTTTACTCCTCAGGAGCTTATCGAAAGAGATTTTTAATTCCTTCAACGGTAGCTTCTGCGCCATGGACAACGCCTTCTTCCATCGCGGCGGCATCTTCGGAGATTTCTTTCCCGACCGCTTTCGCATCCTCTTCAGCCGTCGTCAACCCCTTACCGAAACCTTTGGAAAACGTCTGATAAGTCGAAACAATTGGTTTCACCACGCCGTCAATATGCTCCTTCAATGAATGGTTGTCCACATTGTGAAGCGTCAAAGGCGGCAACGGCAAAGGAATCGTTATAAACTTACGAAACTCCACGCGATTGTTCTCAAGATGAACATAGGCAATGTTGATTTTCGGCGCCGGCGCTTGATTCTTTGCAACCGGTTCTTCCGCTGTTGGCGCTTCTTCCGGCGCTGGCGCCGGAGCCTCGGCAGACGGTTCGCCGACAATTTCTTTAATCAGCTGATCCACGTTGGTCGTATCAAGATCGCACGCATAGAGCGCATCCAATCCGGTCAAAAGAATCTCATCCACTTGCAGTTCGCTCGTGAAAAGCGAACGCATTGCAAAGTCAAACTTCACCTGTCCCAACTTTACCAACGGCGTCTCGGCATACACACGAGGCTTCTGTTCGAGGAAAAACTTCGGATTCGCCACCGTTACCCCTTCAATGTTCACGTAACCACCCAACGGAAGGATGACGCAACGATCAATGGTCAACGGCACATGAAACATCTTCGCAATCGGTGGCACCGCATAACGCACGGTCGGTCCCAATCCTCCTGCGAGAACAAAGAGAATGAACCAAAAGAGGAAACAAATGACAACAAACAGCGTCTTACGCAGAATGCGTACAGGCAAACAACCATAAAGCATCGCAAACGGACGACGGAGTATGCAAGGAAGTAAGTTCCAAAGCCAACCGAGCCAACAAAAACAGCAGGCAAGCCCTCGACCGATTAACTTCACCGGTCCAGCAAAAAAACATCCGATCAGATTAAAAACTTTCATCGTATATCCTTTCTTTAAGCACTCCGTTAACTAAATAAAGTATAGCAAATTTTTAACAAGAGCATCTGCGCCTCACGTTACGTGCGGCAAGCGGGCGCGACTGCAAAGAGGATAAAAGTCGCCCTACTCCCGCGCTCCGTGAACTCTGACAAGCGAAGGTCAATAGAAGAGCGTTGCACAGTAAAGGAGGCAAGACGAGAACGCGCGGCAAGCGAGCGCGATTGCAAGGGCGATAAACGCCGCCCTACTCCCGCGCTCCGTGAAGTTTGGCAAGGAAAGGTCAACAGATATGAGTTGCACTGCAAAGGAGATTAGGTGGAGCGCGCGGCAAGCGTTACGACTCGCCGTTGGCGTACTCGCGATGAGCAAGTTGGAATGGCAGAATCGGGAAAAAGAGGCGAGATTGGGCGCGCACTCGCGTCGGCTGATAGGCTATGCCGATTGCCGCCGATGCAAGATGGTGAAAGAGAGGTCCATACGAACGACAAACTGTCGCCACTACGCGAGGCGCCTCATCCCCATCGTCGCCTTCGCACGCTACTCTAGCCCAAGAGCTCCCAATTAAAAAAGCCACCCGAAGGTGGCTTTGAGAAGAGAAGAGAGGCGCTCTTAGTTCGCAGTGGGTGTTGCCGCCGTGGCGCCCATCGTCGTTGACGATTCGGTTCCGGCATCGATTGCCGCCGTACCGGTACGCCCGTCGGTTGCCGTCTTCAACGGACGACCTGCCGGATCCACAAGGCGCGCCGTCAAGAAAATCAAGAGGTTGCGCTTCTCGCTAAATTCACCTTTGGAACGGAAGAGGAAGCCAACGAACGGAAGGTCGCCCAAGATTGGCACTTTGTCTTCAAAGGAGTTACGCTTTTCCGTAATGAGACCGCCCATGACCACGGTCGAACCGTTGTAGACCGAGAGATAGGTGGAGATTTCACGGTAATGGAACTTCGGCTGAGGCATCGACACTTGATAGTAGGCGATTTGTGCGCCGGTGACACCCAGTAAACCGACGGAGTAATCAACGTAAGGCACTTTCATACCATACTCGAAGTCACCGAGGTATTCCACCACTTTGGGATTCACCAGCAGGTTGATCATTTGACCTTCCTGAGAGACTTCCGGAACGACTTGGAGCGTCACACCGACATCAGTCTTTTCAAAAGATTGAGGCTCTACCGCAAACTTAACCGGCGGAGGCGTGACTTGAATGCCACCGCCACCAATAACGGCATTGTTATTGTCATTATTCGTATCGGCTTCTTCCAATTCGGTAACGTCAAATTCGGTCGGATAGATCCATTCCGTGACGACACGGATGAGCGCCTCCTGACCGGGACGTGCGAGCACCTTCGGGCTGGACAACATATCGGTATCAGTACGCTGAGCGAGCATATGAAGGATCATCGTCATATCCACCTTGCCAAAGACCGCGGAGAACGTTGCAAACTGGTCATTCGGAGCAAGTGCGCTATTTCCAAGGTTGATACGGCTGGCATCGGCAGCACCATCACCCAAGAAGCGCATACCTTGATTCAATGCACCACCATGAATTACGACATTGTCAGAGCCTGTGCCGCCCGTAGCTCCGTTACGGAAGACTGGACGACCGCCCGCACCGATGCCACCGGCAGATTCACCGCCGTGTGTATTGCCCAAAATCTTTTGCGAAGTCCAGTCGATACCGGAACCGACCGTGCCGGAGATGTCCTGGTTCAGCTGCCATTCAAATCCCAAAGAGTTCAAGTCGTTTTGGCTGACCTCAACGAAACGCGCTTCGACTTCAATCTGATACGGCGTGACGTTCAACTCTTCCAAGATATTCTCGAAGAGTGCCAAGTTTTCCGGCGTATTCGTCACACGAAGCTTGCCGATTGACGGCAGATAAACAATTGAGGCTTTACCTTCAAAAGAAACGCCAAGATCGGTGAACAGCTTTTTCCACGATTCAGAATCAGAAGTTCCACCGGTAGAGGCTTCCGTTGTGGACGTTGTTGACCACGCATCACTCGCCGACGATCCCGATGCAATTTCGCCCGACATTTGCCCGACTTTTTCGACGAAGGAGGACATTACGTTGTAAGAACGCGTTTCCATCTTACCGTCAACATAGTTGGCAGGAACAATCATGACCGTTTTATTCTTAACGACGTACTTGGAGCCGGTCACTTCACAGACCATATCAAGTGCTTCTTTGAGCGTCACCCAGTTCATCGAAATGTTCTGAATGGGCGGAAGTCCAGACGCCGTTGCACCCGGAGTCGCAAACGGATCGGCAGACTCTTCCGTTGCAGCCGGCTTCGCATTGCCCATGCTCAAAACAAACGATACGCCTTTATCTTCCGGTGCCAGTTCGGGCTTATCGTACGTTTTTGCCATATTCGAGAAAAGATCTACCGCATCAGCCAATGTACTCGGCGGGCGGATAGAAAATTCAGGCAGACGGATGTAGTTCAACTTTGCAAGAATTTTCTGCTCTTCGACTTTACCACCATCTACGACAGGGCGTTGACCACTCGTCGAAACTTTAGGTGCATAAAGTTCTTCGGAATCGGCACCCAAATGTCCACGCGGTGTCCAATTCTTATTGACCTGATCAATCAGGACATCGTGCGTTGCAAGCTTCAGTTCATTCGAGCGCGCCGCCGTCCAGCGACCGATACGAGCACGCAAATTGATAGCAGATTCATTATCGGGATCGGCACGAAGAATAAGTTCAATCTGCTGACGTGCTGCATCGTAGTTCCCCACATGGAAATACGTTGTCGCGCGTTTCATACGATCGTTGATTTCGACACGCAACGCCTTATATTCGTCTGTGGCATATGTCGGCAACTTGGGCTCCGGAACGATTTCAATCGGCTTATTCATCGCCTCTTCGATTTCTTTCACCAACTGTGCGCCAAATTCATGACCTTCTTTTGCCACTTGCTGTGCAAGATCCAATGCCTTCTTGTATTCCTTATCAAGGAACAGTGCAGTTGCCTGACGATACTTGGCTTCACGAATACCTTTGCGACATTCATCTTGAGCTGGAATGTTTTCATCGCGCTGACGGAAGAAACGCTGCGCATCAGAATACATCTTAATGGCTTCTTTATATTGATCAAACGCCTTCCCTGCAGGAGGTGGCGTCGTCATCAATTTCCGCGCCGTATCCAAACAGGCATACGCGTGAATATCAAGTCCTTTTTGGCGAAGCAGTTCCAGCGTATCAAGTTCGTTCTGCATACGCTCATCTTCACCGAGGACATCTTCAACCTTTGCATCACCAATCAGCGGGGCAGATTTATCGGCTTCGGACGCTGGCGCTGCCGTTCCTTCTTCTGCCTTCGGTTCTTCTCCGACGGGCTTGCCTTCGTCGGTCTCAGCGGTTGCCGGTTCTTCTTCAGCCGCCGGTTCCTCTACCGCAGGCTCATCAGCTTCCACTGAAGGCTCCTCTGCGGCAACGTCTTCCGCCTTTGGCTCCTCGACAGCAGGCTCAACCGCGGGATCGGCATCCGCTGCGGGGTCAGCTGCTTTTTCCGGCGTATCGGCTTGCTCAATGGCAGACTCATCCGCAAGTCCCCCAAGGAGGGCGTCAAGATCATCGTCTTGAGCAAGTCCGTAAACAGAAGCTCCGGCGATCATAGCACCGAGTATTGTCAAGCGCACAAAGTGTGTCATAGCACGTATTCTCCGCAACTGTCGGGCAACTCGCCCGTTCCTAAATCGTTGAATTAGTATAGACCAACACAACGGTTACTTCAACTCAAAACTTTTCTTGTCCGAAACTTTCTCGATCAAGACTTTCTTTTTCTCAGCATTCACGCTGAGAACGGTGTACTTTTCACCTTTTACAGTGAATCCTGCACCAGCGGCAACAGTCACCGGTTTCACTTCCGGTAAATCAATCGCAATCGTTGCCTTTTGTTCGAGCAAAGGCTCTCCCTGCCAATCGGGATTTTTAGCATCAAAGAAGGTCAGTGTCGCTTTCTTACGATCTGCCACACGTTCCAAGTCAATGGTGGAAACTTTGACAAAGCGAACTTGTTCGTGCTTGCCAACTTTAATCTGCTTGAGCGGCAAATCGTGATAGCGAACGACGCGGAAACCGGAATTTCCAACCATTGCACCCGTCTTCACGCGTAACGGCTTTTGCCCCGACTTTCCATCGGCATCGACACTGACAAAGGTCAACAGATAGTGACGCTCCATCGTGCCTTTTTCATCTTTCGACGAGGGCAATTCCATCACATCAATGACGCGAAGCGGAAGCTTGTCACCGACAATTCCTTCAAGCTTCATCCGTGTTTCATAACCGGGATGGCTCTTCGGGTCGCGAGGGTTGCTTTTGGCTTCAAACTCTTCAAGGTTCGTAAACCCGTCATTGTCATTGTCGAGATCGGCATCTTTCTCGTTGGTGTGATTCAGTCCGTTTTCGATTTCCCACGGGTCAAACATTCCATCGCCATCGGAATCGACCGTTGAGAGATCAATCTTGTTTTCTTCCGGCTGCTTCGCCTTGCACGTCAGGCAAACTTTTGCACTCCATGAAATCGGCTGCGCACAGCCGACACAGAGCAAACGACGTTCCGGCGTACAGAGATTGGGCGCATCGGGATCGGACTTTACATTGAGGAGAAGCTTGGCAGTGCCCGGATTCTGGACTTTCTTAAATTCCATTTCCGCATCGGAAAGATTTGCCGCGTCAATCTGCGCGTTGGACGGTTTCCGGTTTTCTAAACTGCCATCATACGTTCTGACTTTCTTTTGCTGTCCAAGTCCGGCAAAGACAAGGTAACAGAGAGAAATCAGTAAAATCGCCAAAACAAGCACCGCCGCAAGACGGTCATACTGTTTCAGAAGAGATGAGGATTCCTTTGCCATGGCTTACTCCCCCTCCTTGGTGGCAGCAGTCTCTACGGTTACCGGTGCCGGTGCAGAATAAACGTCGATCTTCAAAATAACCTCTAAAGGTGCGCCACGTGCCGGATCTGTAACCAAACGTTCCGTCGCTGTCGCATTTTCGAAAAGTCCTAACGCCGCTTCCGCTTCTTCGCGCACCGCTTCGCCACGCTTCGCGGCACGATTACGCACCGTTGTGCGTGCGGCTTCCCGTTTCTTCCCCATCTCCAGAACACGTTCCTTGAGCGAAACAGGGTTGATAATTGAAACATCGGTGACCACGATAAACAGTTCATCTTGCGCTAAGGCATTGAGCATTTGCGCCACCGTGTTATAACGTGCACGGAATTTAAGCGTAAAGCTTTCGCACGTCACGCCATCTTTTTTAAGCGCAGGAGCAATCTCCGTCTCTCCCGCAACGACGGGCGCCGTTTCTTCTACGGTTCTCCGCCGGCGCGAACTTCTCCGAGGCGCCTCTTCCGTCTTGACCTGTCCTCGATCAAAGGCTTCACGCGAAACTTCTGAAATACTTATGGCGCCTTTGTCCAGCAGTAAATTGCTAATGTAAGCAATGATGGCAAATTGACGCGACAAACGTGGCACGTCCGCTTCTTTCGGCATCTCGCCTTGCGTCACATAACGTCCAAAGCTGTAGTCCATCGCGGCGTCGGCTTTAGAGTCGCGATTTTTGGACAGATCGACGAAACTCGAAGTGCCATCGGTCCGCTCATTGAGTGAACGCACGGTGCGATTCAAACGATCGACAAACTGCGACGGCGTTTCTTCCGTCACGTCCAGCGAATGCGTCAAAAGCGTACGGACTTTTGTTGACCAGTCATCGTACACTTTCACATCTGCCAAACGGAGCTTACGATTCGCCTCGCTCGGATAAGGCTTCTCGTCGTAATATCCGGTCAGAGACGCCTCTGCCTGATTGCGATTTTCCTTTGCTGCACCCATCGCACCAAATTCAATGACGAGGAAAACTGCCAAGACGACAATAATCAGCCCGCACAGGATGCCGCCCGCGGCAAAAATCATTTTCTGCTTCGAGTCCATCTTATTCTCCCCTCCGACCACGCGTTGACCGTGTCGATTGCTTCTCGGTATCAAGACTCTTGAGCTTGGCTGTAATATTAAACGACGTCATCCACGAAACACTCTGATCTTTCTTACTAATCGGGATATTACGCACATCATCGGAAAAGACCGACGTTGCCGCAAGACGCGCCGCCACCGTTTCGTCAATTGTTTTTCCGGAAGTAAGTAAGCGTGGCTCCAAATCTTTCCAAACGCTCACGCTCAAATCAAGCCCTTGCAATTCGGCTCCGTTGCGACGCGCTTTAAGCGATGTAACCCACATTCCTTCTTGCACAGCACTATCGACGGCGACCAACATTTCGGTCCACTCCAAACGCTTTGCCAACAGCATTTGATAGTCCTTGGCACGCGCTTCTGCGCGCTGCGCCTTTTCTTCTGCGGTGTCAAACAGTTCTTTCTGTTCCAAATAATCATCGACACGACTTTGCGTGGCTTCATACTGCGTCTCGTACAGACTGCGCATATTGCCCACGTAAATCAGCCAAATCCCCGTAATAAAGATCAGCCCTGCCAACGCAATCGCAAAGAAAGGCAAACGTTTACGCAAATCTTTACGCGCAACGATTTCTTCCGAAACAAGATTCACTTCCACCGGACAGGTCAATCCGCGCCGCAGTGCCAATCCGACCAACACGGACAGTGCGAACGCATCGCGTCCAAATTTATCGGTGTCAATATTTTCCGGATAAGCGACCGTCTGGAACGGATTGAGGAAATCAACTTCAATCTGCAACTTTTCTTCAAAGAAGTTCTGCATATACGGAAGCTGTGCAGAGGCGCCAGTCAAAAGGACACGCGTCGGCGCCTTCCCCTCCTGCTGACTGCGATAGAACGAAATCGACCGCGAGACTTCCGCGTGGAGACGCGTCATAATATTGCGAATGACTTTCGCCAACCGATCCACCTCTGGATCATCGACGGCAAAAGCGCCACCTTGCGCAACAAGCCCATGCTCGCACTTAAACGCTTCTGCGTCTTCCTGCGACAGCTGGAACGTCTTTGCGACTTCGCTCGTAATCGTATTTCCTGCCACCGGAATGGTGCGGTAGAAAATACGGTTCTGCTCGACAAAGACGAGATTCGTGCATTTCGCGCCGATATCAATCACCAGCGTGCAATCATCCGTTTCGGGATAGTTAAACCGCACCGCATTATACAGCGCCACCGGCGCGACATCGACGACTTCCGGTTCCATCCCGACATTCAGCAATGCCTTGGTGACGGCGCTCACAATATCATTGCGCGCCGCGACAATCATCACGTGCTGTTCGCCACCGACATCGGGTGCTCCCACAATCGCATCGGACCAAATCGCTTCATTCAGTGGGAAGGGAACGTTCTGCTCCACTTCAAAGCGGATCTGCTCGCGCATTTTCTCTGGACTGTCCGCCAACACTTTGACAAAGCGCGGGAACGCCATCTGTCCGGAAAGTGCCACCATCACACGCCCCGGACGAATCCCCGAAGAGGACAGCAGCCCGCGAACGACCTGTTCCAGTTCTACGCCTAACGCCTCTGCGGTATCAAGCCCCTCCGACAACGGTCCGAAAACATAACGCAACAACCGCGGACCACGCCCCGGACGGACATCAAATTCCGCCAAAGCCAATCGCGTCGCACCAATGTTGAGTGTGAGGATACGTTCCATAAGAAAATCCGTTACTTGCTCTTCACTTGATCGTAATAATAGTCACCGGTTAAGGCAAACGGCGTTGCGCTGCGATCTTTCAATACGCCCATCTGCTTACCAACGGCAGAAGAAAGGTTTTGAATCCGCTCCCACCACGCGGATGGAACGGGCTTCCCGCCTTCACTCTTCTCAACCAACAGCGACGCCAATTCGTTTTCGCCAATCTTCGTTCCACTCGATGCCCGCGTCATAATCTCACCTTGACGCACACCGTTGACTTTGATTTCGGCGGAAAAACAAACGGGCAAGCCAAATGCCACCACAAAGGCGGGCGGCACACAGACGGCGGCATAATGTTCGCGGTTCGGAATAATGTTCTGATAGGTGACGGTCTCCGTCAATAAAACGAAACGCTGCGCCTTGGCATCTTCCCAGCCAATCGCACCGCCGGCCTTCGCCGCATTCTTCAAGACTTGCCCTGCCAATTTAGAACGGCTCATGTCATACAACAAAGCATAGGTAATTTCGACTTCGGGAAGCACTAAGATCGGCTGGAGCTTACCGGAGGCATCAACGCCACGATCTGCCACTTCATAGGCGATATCAAAATAGTGCCAACCTTTGACACCGTCTTTTTTCCACGAATCGCGATGTTTTACTTTCGTCTTAATATCTTCCGCAGTCTGCGGCGGCACGGCAGAATATTCATTCTCGCCACCGACCGTTGTCGCATCTGTAATGCGAATGTACTGCTCGGCTTTCATCGCCTTGGCATTTTTCGCCGCACCGCCGGAAGTCACCCGGCTGCCTCTTTGCGCCATTACGCCACTCGAAACGAGTGCCGCCATTAAAAAAATCATCCAAGCTTTCATTTTAAGCTCCTTGTGTGTAGGATCTTCGCCCTCTTACCATTTCACTATTCATAGTATATGCGTTCAACTTCTTTAACGCAAGTAAAAAAGCCATATTCTTTATGCTTCCGCAACGAGAAGCGCCACGTGTTCCGAGCGGCATACACCAGTAAGCAGTTCGGCGAGCGACAGCCATTAGTAATGACCGCGTTTAGGCGATTCCCGAAGACGCGCAAAGGCTTCCGCCTTAAATTCCGTGAAACAATCGGACTTGATTGCATCGCGCATTCGTTCCATAAAGCGCAAGTAACAATGAATGTTGTGAAGCGTCAGCAAACGGTATGCAAGGAGTTCGGACGTATTGAGCAAGTGCCGAACATAGCCGCGCGAATAACGGCTACAGCAAGGACAGGTGCAGCCCGGTTCCACGGGGAGAGGGCTTGCTTTCCATGCGCCTGCTTTGACAGGGTAAGGGCCATCGTTCGTAAAGGCGGAACCGTTACGCGCATTGCGCGTCGGAATGACACAGTCAAACATATCGCAGCCCATCCCGACCGCTTGCGTCATTTGCCACAGGTCGCCAAGCCCCATTACGTAACGCGGACGATCAAGCGGCAGAAAAGGAACAGAGTCCGAAATCCCTTTCATGATGAACGGTTCCGGTTCACCGACACTGACGCCGCCGACGGCAAAACCGTCGAGCCCGTCATTCCGCATCGCGGCGAGTTCAAGCGCGCAATGTTTACGCAAATGTCCAAATTCGGAACCTTGGACAATACCAAAATAAAGTTGCCCTTCCGCACGCGGCTGTTGAAGGCAAATCTTTGCCCACCGCAACGTTTGCTCCACCGAACGTGCCACATACGATTCTTCGGAAGGATATGGAATACACTCATCAAAGAGCATCGCGATATCCGACCCCAGCACACGCTGAACCGCCATTGATTCTTTCGGCCCCATAAAAAGGCGCTTGCCGTCAATGTGCGATTGGAACGCAACGCCGTCTTCGGTAATTTTACGCAAGGAGGAAAGCGAAAAGACTTGAAAACCGCCGGAATCGGTGAGGAGCGGCCCCTTCCAATCTTGAAAAGCGTGAAGTCCGCCGAGCTGCTCCATAATTTCCATTCCGGGACGCAACATCAAATGATACGTATTGCCTAGAATGATGGAGGCGCCGAGCGTTTCGAGATCGTCGGCAGCCAGTGTTTTAACGGTGGCTTGTGTACCGACCGGCATAAAGACCGGCGTTTCGACCGGACCGTGCTTTGTCCACAGACGGCCTACACGTGCGCCCGTGTGCGCCTCTTCGTGAAGAATTTCATACGTTCCAATCGGGCAAGCGGGCATGCGGCTCCTTTACCTCACGTTCGGAGGCTGAGACGAAAATTAACGGCGAATCGCGGCGAGCATTTCTTTGACAGCTTGTGCGACACCGACGAACAGTGCGCGTGCCATAATGCTATGACCAATATTAAGAATGTCGAGATTGGGGATGTCGAGCAGTGGCGATACATTATCAACGGTCAATCCGTGTCCGGCATTCACTTGCAGTCCCAACGTCGCACCATAGGCGGCGGCGGCGTGAAGCGCGTCCAATTCACGTTGACGCTGATCGCCGTGTGCATTGGCATAAGCGCCGGTATGCAGCTCCACCGTCGGCGCACCGAGACGCGCCGCCGCTTCAAGCTGTTTCTGAACAGGCGCAATGAAGAGCGAAACGCGCGTACCGTTCGCCATCAGCGCTTTAACCGTTGGCAGAAGCGCGTCAAACTGTGCGACGGCATCCAGTCCGCCTTCGGTTGTCAGCTCTTGACGACGTTCGGGGACAAGACAGACATCCTCGGGATGAACGTCAAGGGCGATGCGGACAATGTCGGCGGCATTCGCCATTTCAAGATTCATTTGCGTTGTCAACGTTTGACGCAGCGTAAAAACGTCGGCGTCTTGGATATGGCGACGATCCTCGCGTAGATGAAGCGTGATTCCGTCCGCTCCGGCAGCTTCGACGAGACGCGCAATTTCGCGCAGATCGGGATAGTCAACGCCGCGCGCTTGACGAAGCGTTGCGGCGTGGTCGATATTGACACCAAGTCGAACGGAG
The DNA here is from genome assembly GCA_036651955.1 of Kiritimatiellia bacterium. Taxonomy (GTDB): domain Bacteria; phylum Verrucomicrobiota; class Kiritimatiellia; order RFP12; family DVOR01; genus Spyradenecus. The sequence continues at coordinate 14,102 of JAVVWU010000006.1, read as the reverse complement.
TTCATGCCTTACCACGCTTTCTTGAGACGCACATACCACGTTGTATCGGTATGCACCACACCGGGAGCCGTTTGCGTCTGATATTCATTGCGCACGCCCGCTTCGGAGGAGATATTCCACAAATGGTTCAACGTGTACTGGACTTTTGATTCATGCACAATGTAGCCATTTGCCAAATCGCTGACTTCGGGCGAATAGGTGATTTCCGTATTCCACTTTACGCCACAGGCAAAATCGTAATGGTAAAGAATGCCAAAGTCCAAGTTGGTTTCATCTTCGGTTTTATTTTTCCTATCGCCGCCACTTTTCTTGGAATATTTCTCAATGTGCATTTGCGCAAAACCGGCACGGAAACGCAACATCGAGACGCGTCCATCGGTATTGGTTTTCCACACATAGAAACCGTAACCGGCGGCAACGACATTGTGTAGCTTATAATCAGAGAAGCGATTATTCTGCACTTCATCGCGGAAATACCACGAATGATGTTCCCACGGGCGACGTTCGAAATCAAGACCGGCAATATATTGACGTGCCGTATCGACATGATCGCTGCGCGTATGTTTCATCGAGCCGTACAGCTTGAGTGTTTCTTTTTCAGTCGTTCGCACCGCATCGGCATACGCCGACAAATTCATTTCCGACGAACCGCCCGAATGTCCTGAAAGCCCGATACTAAACGAGTAAGCCCACTCTTTAATCGGCGGGAAGTCCGGATCTTCGCCATCGGCAAGCCACACGGTGGAGACATCGTCAAGCGCCAACGCTTCTGCCGTTTTTTCAGTAGGAATCAAGAGTAAATTACCGCTCGCATCTTTGGAAATCGTCACTTCCTCTTTTTCGCGTTTGGAGGCATCGGTACGTGCATAAAGTTTGCCCGGTTCGGCATAGGCGAACGTCGCAATCACTTCACGGTCAATCGTTAAATCTCCTGCGAATGCCGTCGTAATGACAATCTTGCCGCCTTTGATTTGCGTAATCGTACCATTGATCGTATCGCCGGCGGTCGTTGTAATGGTATCGGCAAGAAGCGTTCCACAAAGGAAGAAGGCGAAGGTCATTAAAAGAGACTTAATCATGGTCGTCAGGTTCTTCAGTAGGGTGAGTATGATCGAACTTTGGATTCGCACCGGCAATGACATATGTCACCTCGCCTTTCGGCGGTTGCGATCCTAATTGTTCTATGAGGGACAGAAGTGTACCACGCAAAACGCGCTCGTGCAATTTTGTCATTTCCAGACAAACGGCGCCTTCACGATTTCCGAGAACTTCCAATGCGACCTTCAAACTGGCAGAAACGCGAAACGGCGATTCGAGACAAATCAACGTATGCGGAAGCGTTTTCTCCTGTTCAAAGAACTTCCGAAGCTGTCCCGATTTGCGCGGCGGAAAGCCCTTAAAGGTGTAACTCGACGTCGGCAATCCGGAAAGAAGCAGTGCCAAATCAACGCTGCACGGCCCCGGCAGCACCGTGTACGGAAGTCCTTCGACGGCAAAGGTGCGAATCACGCGATAGCCCGGATCACTAATGCCGGGATAACCGCCGTCCGAGCAGAGTGCCACCGGCGTGCCGGTACGGACAAAGCCGGCGATACGATTGGAAACGCCTGCTTCATTGCCTTGACGATAGGAAAACATTTCAGGACGTGGAATGCCCAGTGCCGACAGTAATTGCCACGTCCGCCGCGTATCTTCACAGGCGATGACAGAGATGCGCGACAGCACCTCCCGTGCGCGCGGCGTCAAGTCGCCGAGATTACCGAGCGGCGTCGCAATTACATACAGTTGCGGTTCTAAAGGCTTGGGGAGTTCTTCATCGATGGGCATTCAAATCCTAACGCGCTTCAAAGAGTGCAAAGAAGCGATCTTGATACAGTTCAAACAGCCCTTTGTCCTTGAGTAATTTCCCCAAAGGTTTGAGCAAGGACGAATCTTTAGAAGCCGCCAAAAATGCGCCCTCTATTTCGGCACGTGCCGAGGTCGGAATCGCTTCGCGGAGCGTCTCTTTGGAACGCGCCTCGAGCGCTTGAATCGTATTCGGGACAGAGGCTTGCACGAGCTGCATAAAGAGATGTAATAAACAGACATCCCACGGTTCATCGACACCGACGACAAAGGCGCCATACGGATCTGCGCGCAGGGCCGTTGCTTTTTCTACACGGGCGCGAACTTCCGCCAAAGGTTCATTCAAAAGCGTTTCCGAAAACGTTTCACGCCGCAACCGATACGAATAGCGCAAGACACGAATCGACGCGGCGTGGGCGTGGAGAAACTCTAAATACTTTTGCGATTGAGGACCGAAGCCTTCCAATTCCTGTACCGACAGTTCTCCCGGAAGAAAAAGCCGCGGCGGAAGCGTTTGCAATTTACCTTCACGGATACGCGTTTGCCGCGGATTGTCCATCGGCTGCGCGAGGAGCGTATAGTTAATCACCGTTTGATCGAAAGGATCCAACAGTTGCTTCGGGCTACGGAGAATCTCCGTATGCCGAACGGCGTAGGCAAAATCAAATTGTGTTGGACGCTTCATAAGGCAATAGTTTAACAAAAGATGTGCGCGCGTCCCTAACGAAACCATACGTCGCGCGCTTGCGCAAACGCACGTGCGCGATGCGACAATTTCGCTTTAACGTCCGCCGACAGTTCCCCGAACGTCTGTTCATAACCGTTTGGAACAAACAGCGGATCGTAGCCAAAGCCGTTCGCGCCTCTCGGCTGTTCCAAGAGCGTTCCCGAACATTCGCCGCGCACCGTTCGTGTCACCTTTCCCGGCACAGCATAAGCGAGCGCACAGACGAAGTGGGCGCTGCGCTGCGCCGGTGCGACGCCGGCAAGTTCAGCGAGGACTTTGGCATTATTCGCCTCCGTATCGCCATGAACGCCGGCATAGCGTGCAGAGAAAACGCCGGGCGCGCCCAAAAGCGCATCGACCGACAATCCCGAATCGTCAGCAATCGCCGGCAATCCGGTCGCGTCGCGCCACGCCTCCGCTTTAATGCGCGCATTGGCTTCAAACGTTTCGCCATTTTCCTCTGGATCGGGAACGTCCGGATAGGCGTCGGTGCCAATCCAATCGATTTCGGGCATCAGTGCGCGAATCTCCGTCAGCTTATGGGCATTACGTGTAGCAATCAGAATCTTCATGCGCTCCTTAAAGCGTTCCTTCACGCAAACGCGTTGCGGTGCGGTGCAAACGGGCAACGGTTCGTTCACGTCCGAGCAAAACGAGCATTTCAAACAGCCCGGGACCTTCCATCACGCCCGACACCGCCACGCGGATCGGATGCACTAAAGGTCCCATACCGCTTCCGTTGGCTTCGCCCAACGCCTTGATCTCCGCCTCCAATGGCGCCACTTCAAAGCACGGTGACGCCGCGAAACGTTCCGCCAGATCGTCGAGCAATGCCGCCACGCCGTCCGGTTTCAACCGCTTCGCAACGGCTTTTTCGTCATACGCATAGTCTTCCGTAAAGAAACAGGTAAAGTTCCCGGGGAGATCGGCATACGTTTTGGTACGCGGCTGCATTTGGCTCAAAAGATCGGCACGCGCGCCACCGAGCGGCTCCGTGGGAAGGGCGGCGGCGGTCAACCGCGCATCCAAGGCGCGGGCGTAATCGGCTGCCGGCTGATGCGCAATATACTCGCCATTCATCCACGTCAACTTCTTCATATCAAACCGCGCGGCGGACGATTTGCATTTCTCAAAGGCGAACGCTTCCACCATTTCTTCGCGCGTCATAATTTCACGATCATCGCCGGGCGCCCATCCTAACAGTGCCAAATAGTTGAACAGCGTTTCGGGCAAATAGCCCAATTCGTGAAATTCGCCGACGAACGCCGAACCGTCCCGTTTGGAATAAGGCTTGCCGGCATTATTCACAATCATCGGTAAATGCGCATAATGCGGCACGGGCGCACCGATCGCCTTAAACAGCTGAATATGCTTAAAGGTGTTTTCGACATGGTCGTCGCCGCGAATAATATGCGTCACGCCTTGCGTAATATCATCGAGCACATTCGCCAAGTGAAAGACAGGCGAACCGTCACTGCGCACAATGACAAAGTCCTGCGTATCTTTCGCCTGCTTCTTCATATGCCCCTTGACCAAATCGTCGTACTCAATCGCCCCTTCGGTCGGCATTCTGAAAATAATACATTCGCCTTGTCCGCCCTTATTGTCTTTGTAGGCGAAGCCTTTATCGAGCAACTGCTGCGCCACTTCGAGGTGGTGCGCGCGTTGCGCCGTCTGATACATAATCTCGCCATCCCACGTCAGGTTCAGCCACTTCATACAGTCCAAGAGCGTTTGAATGGCTTCCGGTGTCGAACGTTCCAAATCGGTGTCTTCCACGCGCAGCAGAAACTCACCACCGGTGTGGCGCGCATACAGCCAATTAAAAATGGCGGCACGAATATTTCCGATATGTACTTTCCCCGTAGGTGAAGGCGCAAAACGAACGCGAATGTGTTCTGACATAATCGATCCTTTACTTTAGAAGCAATCAACGAATTTTACCATATCGCACCGCCTCACGGGCGAAGCGGTGCGGCGGACGACTGCGGGAGGCGCGCGCCCGAGAGCGTCGGCGGCGCCTTAATGTTTCCGGCGGCGAAAGAGCGGCAGATTGGCGAGCGCATCGCGTGTCATCGCCGGCGCCAGAAGCAAGGCGGCGAAAAGATAGACCGCGACGCCGACGAAAATACAGAGCGGTACGCTCAAAAGAAGATGAAGATGCGCCGAAAGCAACGAGAACGCTCCGTACACCGCCACGCCCATCAGCGCGGCAGCACTCAATGCCTGCGCGCCGCCCACGACCAATCGGCGCACATCGGGCGCACATCCGCGACGATGAAGCACGGCAATCAGAATGATTGAATTGAGCAGCGAATTAAAGACCGTTGACGCGGCAATGCCGACATGACGCCATCCTTCGGGCAGGAAAAGGACCGACAGCACATTGAGCGCGAAATTCCCGAAGATACAGCACGAGGCAATGATGACTGGCGTACGTAAATCTTTCTGCGCATAAAAGACCGGCACCACCGCTTTATTGACGGAAAAGACGAGCAGCCCCGGCGCATAGGCGAAAACGGCGCGCGCCGTCCACAGCGTCGAATCCGCTCCGAAGGCGCCGCGCTGATAAATCAAAGCGACCAAGGGAAGCGCGAGCACCATTAAGCCGACGGCGGTCGGAATCATTATCAGCATTAAATGGCTCAAGGCGCGATCCATCGTGGCGCGCATTTCCGCAAGATCGCCGGCGGCATACTGACGACTGTACGTCGGCAGTAAGACGGTGGCAAACGCCGTGGCGAAAAGTCCCAGCGGCAGATAGATAATCCGATCGGCATATTCCAATGCCGACGGCGCCCACGTCGCGCCATAAAAGGCGAGCCAGCCGTCCATGCAAATATTGATCTGCGCCAAGGCGATCCCGAGCGATGCCGGCCCCATTTGCAGCAACACTTGCCGAACGTATCGCGAACTCCCCCACCCCGAAAATTTGAGCCGGAAGAGATAACCGACACGTTTCAATTCAGGCAGTTGAAACAGCACTTGCACAAATCCGCTGATAAGAATACCGACACTGACGGCGCCAATGCGCCAATAGCCTTCTTCCGGTAAAAAAGGACAGACTGCCAAAAGCACCAGAATCCAAACAATGTTGAGGAGTACCGGCGTCAGCGAAGAAATGGCGAAGCGGTCATGTACATTGAGAATTGCCGATAGAATCGCCGCCACACAAATCAGCACGGCATAAGGCAACATAATCCGCAGCAGCGGCATCGCCTCGGTCCAGCGCGACAGCGGTCCGCACCAACGCTCCACACCAAAACTCAGCACGATACCGATCGCGACCAACGCGCCGAGGACGCAAATCATCAGCCCTAAAATACGCGCGACAAAAAGTTGCGCACGCGCTTTGCCTTCGACACGTTCAATTTCCACAAAGACCGGAATAAACGCCGCCCCCAGCGCACCTTCACCAAAGAGCCGGCGAAAGAGATTCGGAATGCGAAAGGCAATGACAAAGGCGCTTTGCAGCGTACTCGTGCCGAAAAAGTTCGCCATTACGATTTCGCGCACGAGACCGAACAGCCGACTGACGCCGGTCATCGCACTGACGATCCCGACTTTATTCAACAGTCGCATACGACTCCACCGCTTCTGCGGCGCGCGCGGAACTCTGAACGGCTTCGTCCGCACCTTCTTCCCGCGGCGGCTTGAAGCAAATATGACAGACGGCATCGCGAAAGTTTTGAGCGCCTTTGAGAATTTCAATCTCAATACGCAAATAATAAACAGGGACTGCCGTTGTCGCCAGTAAGGGGAAACGCACCGCATCTTTTTCCGTCGTAATCAATGCGTCACAGCCTAAATCGGCGGCGCGGTTCACCACGTTAATCACCTCTTGCATCGCATAGCGGTGATGATCGGCGTAGCGCACGCATTCTGTCAGCTCCGCACCATATCGCGTCAAAAAGCCTTCAAAGCTTTGCGGCACGGCGATACCGGAAAGGGCTAACACCTTCTTGCCGGCGAGCCACTCCAGCGGTTTAACCTCTTGTCCGTAAACGTTGCGCAGCGCTTTGGGCGCATGACAGCATTCGATGATTTCCGCATGGTGATTCAGTTTCCGGATACGCTCTTCCAACGCTTCGGAATGTCCTTGAGACTTCGTGATAAAGATGAAATCGGCGCGGCGTAAATTCTTGATGCTTTCACGCAAGACGCCGCGCGGCAATAAGTTTCCATTGCCAAAAGGATTGGTTTGATCCACGAGAACGATATCGTGCGAATGTTTGAGCTTTTGATATTGGAAGCCGTCGTCGAGAATCAACGTATCGCAGCCGAATTTCCGAATGGCATAGCGTCCCGACTTCACACGATTGCGATCGACCAGCACCACGACGCCGGGCAGATTACTCGCCAGCATATACGGCTCATCGCCGCCGATTTCAGAATCCAGCAAAACGCGCCGACCATCGCTCACGACCAATGTCGGCGCCATCTCGCCGGAGAAGATTCGTTGAAAGAAAGGCTTTTCTTTGCGCCGATAGCCGCGCGACAAAATGGCGACCTTGCGGTTTTCCTTCGTCAATTCACGGGCGAAGATTTCCACCACCGGCGTTTTGCCCGTACCGCCGGCGGTGACGTTGCCCACGCTGATGACTTGACAGCCGAGCGGCCAGCGGCGCAAGACGCCCACGCGGAAAAAATACATTCGCAACCAGACCGCCACGCCGTACACGAGCGAAATACCGCGCAAGACGGCGAGCAAAACGCGCGGCCAAAAGTCGGTCACCTTTTGATCCGCGCCTTCTTGTTGAATGAGCGGAATCACATACGATTCCAACCGTTCAATATTTCGGACTTTATTGCGCGCCACAGCGACTACTTTCCCTTCATCGCGCACACATCACCGCAGCAGGCGCACTGTCCATTGCAGCCGCCGTGCCCCTTCAACGAAATATCTTCGCCGCTCCAGCAGTACGTGCAAATCTTTTTGCCAATGCCAATCGCCTTCTCGACATCTTCCAGCCGTTGGAACGCGAGCGACGTCATGCCCAGACGGCGGCGGAGTTCCTCCACCATCGCCTTGTACGGCGCGCCGTCCGGATCGCGGAAAGATTCAATATCTGCCGTCGGTCCTGCCGTTTCCATAATCACCCGACGCGTCGCAAGATCCATCACACTCTGCGTCCGCGAGAACGTTAAGAACTTGCACTTGTACAGGAGTGGCGGACAGGCAATGCGCACATGAATCGATTGCGCGCCGGCATCATAGAGACGCGACACCTGATTGCGCAGCTGCGTTCCGCGGACAATGGAGTCATCACAAAAAATGAGTTTCTTGCCTTCAATCAATTCCGGCACCGGCAGGAGCTTCATATTGGCAATCTTTTGGCGAAGGCTCGGATCGGGCGGCATAAAGCTTCGCGGCCACGTCGGCGTATATTTCACAAAAGGACGCGCATAACGGATACCGCTTTCAAAGGCATAACCCAAGGCGTGCGCCACGCCGGAATCGGGAATCCCTGCCACATGATCGGCTTCGACGGGATTGCGCCGTGCCAGATAGGCGCCGCTCCGATAACGCACCCGTTCGACACCGACGCCTTCATACGTGCTTGCCGGATAACCGTAATAGACGTACAGAAAGGAGCAAATCGCCTGTTCTTCCCGTCCTTCGACGACGGTACGTGCGCCTTCCAGCGACAAGGCGACAATTTCTCCCGCCTTCAAATCACGCTCACGCGTATAGCCTAAGTTGGGGAATGCCGCCGTCTCCATCGTGACTGCCACCGAACCGTCCGGCTTCGTCCCGAGAATGACCGGCGTGCGCCCGAATCGGTCACGCGCGGCATACAGCACGCCGTGATCGGAGAGCAGAAGCACCGATGCCGAACCTTCGACACGGCTTTGTGCATATTGCAAGCCTTCTTCGACCGTATCTTGCGAGTTCACGAGCATCGCGAACAGTTCCAATGCGTTCAGTTCGCCATCTTTACCCAATTCGCAAAAGTGCGCATGACGTTCGCGGATGAGTTCCTCCACAAGCTCCGGCAAGTTGGTAATGAGTCCGACCAATGACAAAGCGTACATCCCGAGATGCGAACGCACCAAAATCGGCTGATCGTCTTGATCGCTGATGACACCGATCCCGTAATTGGGGCTCAGTGCAGAAAAACGTTTCGCCGCGCGTTCAAAGCGCGCACGAAATTGGGCATTCTGAATATTGTGAATGGAACGATGAAAGGTGTTTCCTGCGAAAAACGCCATGCCACCGCGCACGGTCCCCATATGTGAATGGTAATCGGTTCCGAAAAAAACATCGGATACGCAGGTATTCTGCGAAACAACGCCAAAAAAGCCGCCCATTTTCTCTCCTCTGGATCTCTCGTGAAGCTGGAATTAGGCACATTTTACCACAATACGCCGCGGGCCCTCCTGCGCGCATCGGATTTAATCGCTTCGCACTTCATAGCCTTTGTTTTCATAGAGACGATGCGTACGAAGCGCTTCCAATCGACGAAACAGTTGCGGATTGTCATCACGTGCCGATGCTAAGATGCGCAGAATCGACCGCCGGTCAAGCCCAAACATTTCGCCGAGTTCCGTATTCTCAATCGCGTGCTGATGATTTTTGGGCGACGCTTGATGCGCCCACGCTTGAAGCACCGTCCGATTACGCAAAGAGAGCTTCGGAAAGGCGTCCGACAAAGCTTCCGACAGTGTCGTTCCGCGCAAGCCGAGCATCGCCATCCGCTCTTCACTCTCGCGCACCGCCGTTTGTGGACGCTCACGGCAGCGAGGCTGATGCCCGCACGGATACGTTTCGCCCTCCTCGACCAGTCCGACCACGCACGGCAGCAACGTTTGCGCCTCTGCCGCCCAAACGGCAAGATCGGCAGTCGTCAACGCATCGTCGGCGGTGCGCCCCAAGAGGAGACAACGGCACGCCGTCGAATGACGGAGCGGAGCAATCGCACGCAGCCACGCCATCCGTCCGCGCGGACAGAGACGAAAGACGCGCTCCTGCTCCGTCGCATAGGGACAGAGTAGCGGTTCAAGGAGCGCTTCCGGCGCCTGCCAGCGCTCTTCCCGTTCGATCATATACGGATTATCCAACATGACGACAGCGCCCCCCTTCTTGCCTTGCCACGTCTTTGGAAAATCGAAGCAATGCGCCCACTGCCGGAAGCGTCACCGGCGACAGTGTCGCGCGAAACAGGGACGTCTGATGAAAGAGTTCCACCACATAGCCTTGATCTTTCGCCGGCGGCGTCAGCTTCATCCCGACACTCACCATTCGCGGCATCCAGTCACAGGCGGCGAAGTCAAACGCTTCAAATCCATCGGTCGGATACAGTTGCCGCGTCACCGTGCCATCTTCGCCGGCTTCTTTCCACGCCAAACTTTTCAGCGTGAGATGCTTCCACGGTGACGCCGGCGCCGTCGGATGACGATGCACCGCGGAGAGGAGGCGCAGTTGATGGACATTGAACCGTACCGGCTGGAACGGCTGGGCGCGGTGCCGTTCAGGGAAACAGGAGGCGAGTGCCGCCAAAATATCCGTGACGCGCTCCATCGTTGGCGACGATCCGTACAGGAAGTGGTGCTGACAGTCAAAAAGGATGACTTCGGCACTCCGCGGAATATAGGCGACGCTGCCCGAACGTCCGTCCTCATACGTCGCCACGCGATGACAACGCTCTGCGCCGTGAAAAAAGACGACCATCCACTGCATACTGGTCAATTTCCGTACCATCGGCGTCAACGCTTTCACGCCGAGCATATCGCCGACCGTTTCCCCCAGATGTGCCACCGCCTCCTCCGTTTCCGGCGGTACAAATTCATCGGGAAGTTCATAACAAAGATAACGACGTGGCGCGCGAAGCGTCCACACGACCGGTTCAACTGTTGCTGGGCTCATTTCTTCTCCTACTGTAATAAGTTCATCATGTGTCCTCTATTATATCGCGATGCGGAGAGAAATAGAATCTCTTCGATCGCAGATCTTGACACGACAAGCCGACGCCAAAGCGACAGAGAAACGACGAAAAAGGAGGGTAAGAGGCGCAAAAAAAGCGAAAAAGAAGCGAAAAAGAGGCAAAAAGAGGCAAAAAGAGGCAAATCAGCGTACACCGCGAGCCGCCGAACCGTGGCAAAAGAACGACAGAAGCGCGAGACGCGCGAGCGCCGAAGCGGAGCGAAAGCGACAGAGGAGCGAAGAGCGACAGAAGGCGAGACTCAATGACCGAAATGCGCGCCGCCACCGCCGCCACCCGATCCCGGCTTCGGTCGGCGGCACGTATTCCCGTACAGCCGCAACCATGTCAGCCCCTGCTCACGGAAATGCGGCTGATCCCACTGCGCCAACGCTGAACAGTAACGACAGCCGGCGCGATACAGTCCGCGATTGAGATAATCGTCCAAATGATAGCGGAGATGCCGTAGCCACACTAAATCAAATCCGACCAGTCCGGCATCTGCCGCATCCACCGGAATCAGCCGCACCTCATTAAATCCGCCTAAGAGCAGCTCATGCTGCGTCGGGTTCGCTCCGTCCACCGTTCCGAACGCTTTCGCCGCCGCCAACCACGACGAACCGTCGCGAAGCACACTGAGCGCCACTGACGCGCCTTCATAGTCGTAACAGTCTTTGACCTCGGCACGCAATGGCAGCTCCGAACGCCGCATCGCCGTCCACGCGCCCCACGCCTTCGCGTCATACGTCGCCCACCGTTGCAACTGTTGCCGTTTCCACTGCGACGGATCGGGGAACTGCTGCGGCGACGGAAGCGGCGGATGCCCGAGCGCTTCCAGCTGCTGATCCATCGTCTCGCTGATCGTCAAATCGTCAAACGAATACGCGACACGCGACAGCTTCAAATCAAAGAAAAGCTTCGATTTCACTTTCGGTATCTGTCCGAAATCACCGCGACCGGCATAACGCTGGAAAAAAGGATAAGCATTGAACCAAAACCAACACCAGTCGCGCGCTAAGACCGCCTCATAAAAATCTTGATTCATCAGCCACGAGGACGCCTCCGACGAATCTTGAAGCGATGTCAATGGAAAGGCGCGAATCGGTTCGCGCAAGAGCAGCGCCAACATCGCCCGAAACTCTTCTTTCGCGCCTTCATACGTATCGTCAAACGTCAGCTGTTCGCCGGCGTCACGTAAATAGTCCGCCGCACCTTCGAGCGCTTCCATCCCATTCTTTTCTGCCATTCGTTGCGCCGAGAGCAGCGCCAGCATCGGCGTCGTCAAAGCGATCCGCTGCTGCAATTCCGAAAGCGCCGACGCCTCCATGACCGTCGAGGACTGATCGGCGAGCATATAGGCGTGGATGAGATTCAGCTCTCCGATGAGATTCAGTCCTGCCGCCTGCCAACGCGCCGCCGCCAATGCCGCACTGTCGCCGCCATCCTGCGCCCGCAGCTTCGCCATCACGAAATGATGAATATCAAATGCCCACAGCGCTAAAACTGCCATCGCCACCAGCACCGCGAGCAGCAGCACGACCGCCTGCCCCACACGCCCCACACGCCGTGTGCGCCGCGCTTGCCGCGTGCGCCGCGTCACTCCAGCGCCTCTTTCAAATACAGTTTCGCATGATGCTCCATCCGCCACTCCGTCTGCAACGTCAACGTCTCCGCGCCTGAAACGCCCAACAGCGCGCCCAATTTCCATGGCAAGAGCGCCGGCAGCTCCATGGACAGCTTCACCGCCGTCTCATGACCTTTGCGCTGCGATTGACAGGTCAGCCGTTCCCACCGTTCATAGTTCAAAATGCCCGACGCTTCCGCCTCTCCTTCACTCTGCAAATACGTTCGGATCAGCGCCAATTCCGACGACGCCGAAAGCTTCCGCCCTGCCGGCACCGTTCCCTTCCCCGAAACGGGAATCAGCGCCACACGCGCATTTTTCAGCTGTTGGAAATGATTGAAGCCGACCGTATCGGCGCGCGCGGCGCGCGCCGCCGCGTGATTCAAGAGCAGCCGCGACACCGCGCCATAGGCAAAGTCAAAGAAGAAACAGAAGCCTGCCACGAGGACAATCAGCACGAGCAGCGATTCAATCATCGCTTGCCCGCGGCGTGCACGCAGAAAAGCGGCGTGTCGCTGACGCCGTTGATTCATCCGATTCGGCAAGCCGTTACAGATTGCCCGATTCATCAAGCGATTTGAGCTTATTGGAACCATCAATATCTTGATAGGCGCCTTGCGCTTCTGCGCCGACATCTTCATCAATTGCCGACGTCGCGCCGGAGAACTTCTTGGCAATCGCCTTGCCGAAAAAGCCGACCAGTGCCAAGAGCGTAATTGCAATCAGTACCACAATAATGATGTACTCCACCATCGTTTGACCGTGACGATTCTTCAGCTTCATTTCCGCCTCCTCAAGGATAATCTGATCCGAGCAACAGTTGCGTCCGCGCAGACTGCGCGCGCACCGCTTTCGCGACAAATCCGACCGCCGTCGCCGCTCCAAGGAGCAGCACCAGCACCAGGACATATTCCACTAACGTCTGCCCGCGCTTCATTTCATTATTCTAGCACATTGTTGTCGGCAGCACTGCACAACAAAAGGGCGCACCGGAGCGCGCCCTTAAGTGTCAAGATGTAGCAGGAGAGCGCTACTGTGCGCGACGGCGGAGTGCGACGCCGGCAATTCCAAGAGCGAGCAGTGCCAAAATCGTTGGCTCCGGAACAACCGCTGTCCCCACGAACTCGCCAAGGACCGGTATCCCCGGGAAAACTCCCGACTCATTCCACTTACCATCTGTCGCGGTAGCCGCAACTTCCATCACCGCATACGTTTCCTTCGTCGCATCAAAGAGGATGATCCAATATTTCCCTTTTTCAGTAGAAGGCGCTGAGCCACTCGCCGCCGTTACGTCACCCGTAAGCAAACCCCCATTAAGAGCCGTCAATCCGATGGTGGTATAGTCACCACCACTCGTCGAACTCTTGGCGTACGCAACGGCACCGGCAAGGTCACCACTCGCAGAATAAACCACCGATCCGGTCGTCATCGAACCGGTCCAAGAAGTGTCACTATTCGTACCTTCCCAGCTCAATGTCACTGCCGACGAGAGCGATGCCATCACGGCGACGGTCATTACTAATAAGAACTTTTTCATTTCTCTCCCTATTCTATTCGCTAATACTATTCGTTCCAATGCGGCGACTAGCGCGACGCTTTGTAGTAGAAGAACGCTTCTCCGGCAGCAATCGCGTCCGAACCAACAACAGTCGACGTCCCTTTCACCCATGCGGTTCCTGTATGCGTATAGTTGACGTACTCATTACTATTAGCTGCCAACACGAGCAAGCGATCATACGCTGCACCGGAAATAGTACTAATCTGAACGGCGGCAGACGCCGCATTTCCAGTAGGGGACATTCCCGCACTAGCCGGAACGGCAATCGTCTGTCCGCTCGTACCACCAAAGAAAAGCGCATCCGCTGCAGAACCGTTTTTGAGCCAAAAAATCGTTCCCGCAGGAAATTCCGTAGCATCAGCAGGCGTGGTAGTCTCCTTCCATTGAGTGCCAGATTCCACAGCGACCGTATAGATCTTACCAACA
>JAVVWU010000005.1:0-65525 GCA_036651955.1 Kiritimatiellia bacterium | reverse complement strand
TTTAGGCGAACCGGTGATTCACCTATCAAAGTTTAATTTTAATAAGCATAGAAAGCTCACTGGATATTCTCGGCGAGAACTTCTCTTTTGCTCTCATCTCGAATTACAACTTCAAGGTAAAATTACGGCATTCAAACGAGCGAGCGCAGAAGAAAGTTCCGCTCGTGGCCCTCGGCGAAGCCATAAGAGTTGGAGTTGCGCAACAAGTCGTGCTCGATCGCGGGTGAGATTCTTAACTCCGAGTGCTCGCTCTACGGCAAGTTTCTGTAGGGCAAGGCTCCAACGTGCCTCTTCGGCAAAAAGCGCAGTACCAAGCCGTGCGGCTTCCGTTTCGAGTTCGCGGAGTTGTTCAAGAACGGGTTCAAGCGCGGTGCGTGTGAATGGCGACGGCGCATCAAGCGGTAACAAAAACTGTTTGAAGAGTTGTGTCGCGTTCCCCGTTTCAACTCCTGTAAAACGATACGTATCGCCCAACTTCAAAAGAAAAGCGCCTAAGTTTGGGACTTGAGTTAAATCATCAAGCGCAAAAGCAAGATTGAGGTCATCGTTTGCATTCCATGCCAATGATGCCGCCCAAACAAGTGCAGGAAGCATTATCACCAACGGTTGCCAATGGCCTGCATCGCCCCAATCGGTAAGAAGTAAACCGCGTTTCTGTCGAGGAGAAAGGCATGCCGCCGTGACTGCGCATCGAATATTCTCAAGCGTATTCGTCGTACGTCCACAAAAACTACGCCACGAAGAAGTTCCGGGGGCAACGAGGATTTCTAATCCGGCGTGAATGAGCCGTTGTGCATTTTCTATCAAAGGATCGGTTGCTTCATAGCCCCATACAATCCATCGCGCATCAGGTAACATTTCTTTGGCGCGCGCGATTATTTCAGGATGACGAAGGAGCATATCTGCCCAGAAAGTTGGCGTTTTACCTTGCTTTCTTGCAACAGAGGCAATGCGCACAAGATACGAAAGATAGAGCGCTCCTCGTTCACCTTTTCCTTGTGATCGCCCAAGCCCAAGATCAAAAACTTCATCACCACCAAGATTGGCTTCGGTTGCCTCGGGAAAGTTCGGAAGGAGTTCGTTTAATAATCCTGCGACAAATTCAACCGTTGGCTCTGATGTCGTACAAAGTCCCGTTGGCTCTTCTTGAACGCTTCCCCACGGTGTTATCGCTCCACCTTGTGGCATTTCTGCATATTGAAGATAGTCCTTATGGCGGAACCACCGTTCAAAGTGTCCCAACGTATTTTGATTCGGAACCAATGTAATAAAACGATCGTGACAGTAGCGTGCAAGAATTTGTACATCCGCGGCGGTGTAAGGCGAACTGTTTTCCCAAACGGATGAATGCTTTGAATACGCAAAGATAGCTTCAAAATAAAGCTCAAGCCGATTCATCTTTATTTCTGCCATCCGGTCAATAATCCAAAAGAGTGTCGGCAAACTATAGGTGCGCCCACGGCTCACGTCCAACATAAGTCCACGTACACTCAACGTTGGCGCATCTGTAATCTCTCCACATGGGATCTCGGATTTCAGCAGTTGGCGAAGCGTCGCACAGGCACGATATAAGCCTTCGCATGTGGTCGCATACGCCTCAATGGAATCTTCTCGTATCTCCATTCCGTACGCATCGACTTCATCAGCAAAAGGAAGCTTGAGACTTGCAGTTGAAAGCGTCTCTAATGGTAAAAGCTGCAATCGATAGTTCTGACCGTCCGGCGTCGTCTGAATTTGGCGCGACACCTCTAAAGGTAAAACGTCCTCTAATAACCGCAGATGCGGCGCAAATTCAGATGAAGGTCCTGCCAATATCACGCGTGCGTGCGTTGGCAGAACAAAAAGCCCCCTGGACGTTTCATAACGACAGGGGGGTGGATAAAGTTGAGGGAGAACCGTTTTCACAACGCAGGTGCGCAAGTCTCACCCTCGGTGAGGCGGGCATAGCACTCGGCATAAATTGCCTGCGTCTTTTCAATCACTTCATTGGGCAATGCGGGCGCTGGCGGTTGATGATTGAACTGAATGGAATCCAACCAGTCGCGCACAAATTGCTTGTCCATACTCGGCGGATTAGAACCAACAGCATACGTTTTCTTCGCCCAAAAACGCGACGAGTCAGGCGTTAGCACCTCATCGGCAAGAACAACTTCGCCTTTTTCGTTAACGCCAAATTCAAACTTTGTATCGGCGAGAATAATACCGCGTGTCTCTGCAAACTTTGCAGCCTCGGAATAGATACGGATTGAAAGTTCTTTCAGCTCATTGGCAAGTGGAGTGCCGATGTCTTTCGACATATCAGCAACACTAATCGCCATATCGTGGTCACCGATTTCAGCCTTTGTTGTCGGCGTAAACAGTACTTCGTCCAACTTCGAAGCGTTCTGATATCCTGCGCGAAGTTTCTGCCCATTCACCGTCCCCTGCTTCTGATACTCCGCCCAACCGCTTCCGGTAAGATAACCGCGCACGATACATTCATAAGGAATAACTTTAAGTTTACGAACGAGCATCGAACGATTTTGCAACTCCGGCATTCCATTAAAAGGCGCAGGATAGTCTTTAATGTCGGCAGAAATCAAATGGTTGGGGCAAAGCTTGGCAAATTTACGGAACCAAAAGGTCGAAATGCTGTTGAGAACTTTACCTTTATTGGGTACACCATCGTCCATAATGACATCAAAAGCACTCAAACGATCGGTCACGACGATCAACATCTTATCGCCCAAATCATAAATATCACGCACCTTCCCCTGCTTCTTTACAAGACCGGGGATCTCAATCTCCATCAGTGCGCCACGTTTATCAAACTTCATTGCAGTACTCCTTAAGTTAGAAAAAGATGCCGTACATTATTGCGCGCCTCACATCAAAAAGCAAGACGCAAGAAAATTCTATCCGCTTTCATCCTGTTGAAGTCGATAATAAGAAGAAAAGTTAAACGCTCCTCCTTATAGTAAGGAAGCGCTTGTGAATGCAACCTGTCCTGTCACGGAATCAAAATAGAGCCTTGTTTCTTAACAACACTTATGCAGAATCACAGCGTCCTAATACGCGCCTTATGGCAGAAAAAATCTGTTCATCGTTTCGGATGCGCCCGACTGCCTCGAGGTGCATCCATTAGCCGTTCATTTCTCGTACGTTATTGATACCTACAGAAGATTTCAAGAGATATTCCAAAACGTTTCATCGCGCACCTCAGTGAGGTAGAGCTCGTACCTCACTGACCCTGACCTCGTACCTCAGTGAGGTAGTGGCTGTACCTCACTGAGGCGCCGCACCCTCCCTCCTGTGCCGGAACTGTGCCATTCTGCATAAGTGTCGTTTTCTTTCAGACCATTATGTGGACTTATGCAGATTAGGAGGAGCGACAGAGAAGAGATTGAATGACGCGCGCGTATGGAAGTTCGGAATATTTATCAGAACTCCACAGGAGTTTCAGCACAAAAGCTATTAACGAAGCACGTTTTGTGATCGAAAGATTTGCTATTCGAATAAGCATTTGCTATTCTCTCGCGAATTACGCCGCAAACACACTTGGAAGGAATTTTAGTCATGGACAAAGTTGCGTTCGGAATAGAGATTCAGAATTTATTTGAAGCTGAAACAACCGATGTTTCTGCTGTGCTTGATTTGATTGGTTCGCAATTAAGCGAAGATGCAAAGGGCGCAATACGCGCATTTGTAACTTTAACTGAAACTGCTGTAAAGGCTAAAAATTTGCTTGGCGTCATTGCCTGCGTTGATTTTTATGGGCAACACAGCGAAGAGCTCAAGGGAATTGATTTAGCGCAGATGCGTGAAATCGTTCGCCGGAGTGCGACAACGTCAGAAGAAAAGTTGCTCGTTGATTCCATCGGATTAAATACGGCGATTGCGCCGGCGATTGTTCACCGCTTAACGGTGTTGCTCGCGCTCAAGCCCGGTGTTTATGTAAGCAGCCAATCTTGGGGCTTCGGACAAATCCAGTCGATTGATACATTTTATGGCAAGGTGATTATTGACTTTGAAGGTAAAAAAGGTCACACCATGTCGCTCGCTGTCGCAGGGCAGAGCTTAAGTGTCGCTGATGATTCCCATTTGATGACGCGTTACCTTCGTAATAAGGACGCGATTATTGAGCTTACAAAGAAGCATCCGGCGGAACTCGTTCGCCTTACACTTAAGAGTTACGGACCGCTTCCCGTTCAGCGTTTGGCAGATCGTCTCGCAGAGATTGGATTAGTCCCTGTCGCGGAATGGAAAGCTTTTTGGGAAGCTGCGCGCCGTGGTCTAAAGGCTGATAAAGTTCACCCTGTTGATATTCCGACAAAGCGCAGTGAACCGTTGGTGCTCTTAGATGAGGCCGAGACGTTTGGTGACAAGTGGCTGAAGGCATTTGCAAAAGAACGTGATATCAAGTCGGTTTATGATTCTGTGCAAAATTTCCTGCTCGCGAACAAAGGTATTATTCCTGACAGTTACAAGGAAACGTTTGCCACACGTCTGAATTTCGCGCTCAAGGGCGCCGATAAAGTAGACTATGCGCGCTATGCGCAAGTGGCAGTATTGTTGCGTAAATTGGAGCTTTCGACTCCCGAAGAACAAGTTCTTCAAGCGGAGACGCTGGTCGAGAAGGACGAGCAGGACAATATTCTTTTGGCAATGCACGGGCTTTCTGCGCGTGATGTTGCAGCATTGGTTGGTTTTCTCTTGGCGGTGAAGCCTGAACTCAAGCCGTCCATTTTGGAGCGTATCCCCGTTCTGAACAGTGTTGCGCTGGGTGCTACGTTAGACGCCCTCAAAGGTGACGTTGAAGTGGGGAATGCCGTTCGCGCATTATTGGCGCGTCGTTCGGCACCTGTTCCGACGTTAGTCGTGTGGGCGTTGCGTAATCGTGAAGCGGCAGAAGCATGGCAGACGCCGGCACTGTTAGAGCTTGTGATGCAAGCCATTCACATTACAGAGCAGCGTCTCACAGGCGAGAATCTCAAGATGCGGAACGCTTTGCAGGCTTTCTTTGACAGTGCACGTTGGCTTGAGGAACTTTGCAAGCAATTGACGAGTTTCGATCGTCAAGTTATTTTCGAGCGCATTCAAGCCTCTGTTTCGTGGGAGACGAGTTCTCAACGTAACATTCTCGTGCGTATGGCGCGTTTTGATCCTTCACTGAATCAGCTCCGCCGTGCCGCCAAGGCACAGGAAGAGCATCTGCATTTGACGTCCTTGCGTTCGTTGACGACTTATAAGCTGGCGTATGATCATCTCATTAACGTTGAAATGCCGGCAAATGTTCGCGACATTTCGACGGCACGTAGCTACGGTGACTTGCGTGAAAATGCGGAATATCAGTTTGCCAAAGATCATCAGCGTGTCCTTCTCTCCAAGCAAGATGAGATGAACCGCGTTCTTAAGCCGCTCAAGGTTAGCGATTTTTCCGGTGTTTCTGGCGAAGTCGCGGAGCCGGGAACGCGCGTTACCGTTGAGACTGCACAAGGTTCAACTCTCTACACGATTTTGGGAGAACTTGATCGTGATGAAGCGCTCAATATTATTTCTTGCCGTTCACGTTTAGCGATTGCATTGATCGGAAAACGTGCCGGTGAAAAAGTTGAAATCCCCGGAGAAAAAGGCGTACTTGAAGCGACCGTGAAAGCGATTGCACCTCTTGATGACAGCATTTTCGCTTGGCTTTCACAAATCCCGACCGAATTTCAGCCCACCAACGTCTAATGACTGAGGCTTTCACACATCGTCCACGTGGAAGTGCGAAAGCACTTTTCGATACGCTGAAGCACTATCAGCGTATCCTTATCACTGGACATACGCGCCCGGATGGCGACGCAACGGGAAGTTGTATCGCCATGGCGCGTCTTTTGAAAGCCAATGGTTGGAAGCCCACGGTCGCATTGTCCTCCATTGGAATGGGACCGCCCAAATTTCTTTTAGACTACGCCGATTGCATCGTACCAACGAAGGTTCGTGCAAAAGATTACGATTGCGCATTTGTCTTGGATTGCTCCGGATTGAATCGTATTCCCGAAGGATCCCTTCGGGAAGCGGTTGCGAAACTGCCGATTGTCAATCTGGATCACCATGTTACAAGTGTACCTTTTGGCATTGCCCGTTGGGTTGTGCCCGATGCCAGTAGTACGGGTGAATTAGTTTATCGCTTTGCCAAACGCTGGAAATGGACGTTTGATAAAGAGACAGCGGAAGCCCTTTGGGTCGCATTGATTACAGACACGGGGCGTTTTTCGTACTCTTGCACGCATACCTCTACGATGAAAGCAGGCGCAGAATTGCTCGCTTGCGGAGTTGATTCCTCTTCCATCAATGACCGGATTTATCTTTATGCCAGTGAGGGAGCGCTCTATCTCCGTCGCCGTGCGTATGATTCGCTCCAAACATGGTTTAGAGGAAAAGTTTCACTCATCAGTTTAACTGCCGGTAATTTCAAGACTGCGGGCGTTCCTAAGAGTGAAGTGGAAGACGTGATTGATATCCCGCGTTCCGTTCCCACGGCAAAAGTGTCACTGTTCTTTTATGAGACAAGTGACAAACCGAATGTCACGCGGTTAAGTATTCGTACACGAGAAGAGAACGCTTATTTTTCAGCTGTCTCCATCGCGCATCATTTTGGCGGAGGCGGACATCTTCGTGCCGCAGGATGCGATATCCCCGTGCGACTCTCCCGTGCACTTCCTTTAGTTAAAGACTATTTAGCCAGCCTTTTTGAGGCTCAAAAGCCTTCCGCTACCGTTGCCGAATAAAGGTTCTTGTGCCCGCAAAAGCTGCGGGCGCTTCTTTTTTGAATCTTGCCGGCAATTGAGTTTCCCTTGACGGTGACAGTGGGCTATAATAGCATGCAGAAAAGAAAGAGAGACGTCATGTCAGAATTGTCTATGGATAATATTCGTAAAGCGGCAAAAGTCCTCGAAGAGGTCGCTCGCAAGACGGATATGATTTACGCTCCAAAACTTTCCACCCACTCTAAGGTGTATCTCAAGACGGAGAATCTTCAGGTCACCGGATCTTTTAAGGTGCGCGGAGCCTACTACAAAATCTCTAAGCTCACCAAAGAAGAACTCGCCCATGGGATTATTGCTTGCAGTGCAGGGAATCATGCGCAGGGTGTTGCGTTGAGCGCGCAAAAGACGAAGGCGAAAGCCATCATCTGTATGCCCGACATTGCGCCGATTTCAAAAGTGGAAGCCACGAAAAGCTATGGAGCCGAAGTGCATCTTGTCCCCGGGACTTATGATGATGCCGGTGCCTATGCCGAAGCGCTGTGTAAAAAACGGAAAATGACGTTCGTGCATCCTTTTGATGATTCCGATGTTATTGCAGGACAAGGAACCATTGGGTTAGAGATTCTCGAACAGCTTCCGAATGTTGATGCCGTACTGATTCCCGTCGGCGGTGGCGGATTGATTTCCGGCGTTGCGTATGCGATAAAGCATCTCAAGCCGGAATGCAAGGTCTATGGTGTCGAAGCCAGTGAAGCTCCGTCGATGAAACGTTCGATTGAAGCGCAGGATAAGCTCACCCTTTCATCGGCGAATACCTTTGCCGATGGTATTGCGGTCAAACATCCGGGTGACCTCACGTATAATTTCGTCAATGAATATGTCGATGGCATTGTAACCGTCTCCGAAGATGAGATTGCCGCCGCCATTCTTTTCTTGATTGAACAGCGCAAACTCGTATGTGAAGGTGCCGGTGCGGTTTCTGTTGCTGCTATGATTTTCGATAAGATCCCCACGCTTCACGGTAAGACTGTTTGTTGCCTTCTCTCGGGTGGCAACATTGATGTCAATATTCTGAGCCGCGTGATTTACCGTGGATTGCAAGCGAGCGGACGCCGCACTGAAATTAAGCTGGCATTACCGGACAAGCCGGGACAGTTAGCTGCCGTTTCTGCGATTGTCTCCCAAAGTGGCGGTAATGTCATTGGCGTTTCATACGGTCCTTCGGCAATGGAGACAGCGCTTGCCTCCTGCGTCTTGAGCCTTCAACTTGAAACGCGCGATTTTGAACAGATTGGTACGATTCATGCCGCACTTGAAAGTGCTGGATATCACCTTTTGCGTAATTAACTGCCATGCTTGAACTGTCCAATGTCACCTTCCTTTATGCACCTGAAAAAGGATTGTCCGAAGCTTCGTTGAAAGCGTCGGCAGGGGAAGTCATTGGCGTTGTCGGTGGTAATGGTGCAGGTAAAAGTACCTTATTGGGGCTGATTGCAGGTGCGTTAGTCCCCCAAGTCGGACACATCGGACTGACGGTAACCGATTTGCATGGGCGTACGAAACGTTTTGACTCGGCAACAGGCGTCGGGTATCGGCGTCATGTCGGCTATCTGACCGAACGTTCGCCCGTTTTTCTTGAAATGAGCGTCGGGCGCTATCTTCGATTCAGAGCGCGTTTACGTGGAGAGCGTTTTTTACGCATTCGCCGTCGTGTGAATGAAGCGATGGAACGATGTGGATTACAAGATTTGCGTAAAGAACGATTGGGGACCTTTTCGCATGGTCTGATTCGTCGTGTCGCATTAGCAGAAGCGTTACTGACCTTGCCGCAAATTCTTGTCCTTGATGACCCTTTTTCTGGAATTGATGCGGCGATGCGTGCGTCCTTTATCCGTGTGATTCAAGACGTTTCTCAACGTTCACACGTTTTCATCAGTGGGCATGATCCGGAAATGCTTGCCGCCTGTTGCACGCGCTTTGCGTGGGTGGATCATGCGCGTTTAGTCGCAGATCGATTAACCTTTGATGAAGTGCTTGAACGGCTGTCGCCCTCACCGAAAGTTTTGCCGTGAATCTACTCTTAACGCTTATTTGGCGAGAATGGGAACAACTCATACGCTCGGTACACGGGTTGTTACCGCTCTTTTTTGCGATGGGAGCTTCGGGGGCATTGCTCGTGTGGCTGCTTCGGCGTGCCGAAGGATGTTTTGAGACGTTGCCGGCATTGTGGGGACTTTCCGTTGCATTTGGGCTTCCTTTTCTAGCTGCCGTTGCCGCCTCACGTGGATTCACACATGATCGCGAAATTGGAATGATGCGGCTAATGTTCGCAACGCCTGTACGGGCACGGTATTGGGTTCTCGGAAAAGTTTTTGCCGCATGGCTTCTCTGTATAATTTATGTGGGTGGAACAGGCTTGAGCTGTTGGATCATCATCCATTGGATCTTACCTGAAACGGCTCAAATCCCCGGCGCGTGGCAAGGCTTTCTTTTTGCCCTTTTTGCGCTATCCTTACAATCGTTACTTTGGAGCAGTATTGGGACGTTTGTCTCCCTTTTCACGCGAAGCTCTGCCGCTACAATCTTTTTAGTCTTACTCGTTTGTTTATTGGCGCCTCCTGCCGTGTATTTACTCCTTACGCTTTGGTTTCCTGAACTTCGTGCGCAATGGCCTTGGTTTCCTTTACAAGAACAGATTTACGATTGCGCCGGAGGAATCATTGATGGGCGAACAATGATTGGTTACCTCTCTGCTTCCTGCGTGCTCATTTATGCCGCCGGAATTATGTTTGATGCCTCACGCCTTTGTGCGACGGAACGCTAGCCATGAATGTCATTCAGGATAATCTACTGAAAGCTTTTGCCTGTGGCCGTCCCGCACAAGGATATATTCTAGTCGGACCCGTTCGCAAAGAAGGGCGTAGCCTTGCGGAATGGATCGGAAGGCAACTCTTAGGCGAAGGTCCCACGATTGCTGACCATTCCAATCCAGATATGCCGTGGTTTGAGCCGGAGAAAAAAAGCCGTATTATTGACGTCAAAATGATGCGCGATCGAATCCTTCCTATTGCCCAGCAGTCAGCACTCGCAGGCGGATGGAAAGTCATTGTGATTGTTTCTGCCGAACGGATGAACGAAGAAACGGCGAATGCGTTTCTAAAAACGTTGGAAGAACCGCCGCCTCAAACATTGTTTTTATTGCTTGTAGATTCTATTTCGGAGCTTTTGCCAACGATTGTTTCCCGCTGTCAAATGATTCTGGCAGGCGGTAAGAATCAGTTAGATGAACCGTGGCGGACACAAGTCTTAACTGAACTTTCTGAAATTTCCGAAAAGTCCGTCACCGCCGATGCTGTTCGTGCCGAACATCTCTGCACACTCATCGATGAGATGACCGAGCGTGCCGAAAAAGTCGTACGCGAAGAAAGCCGCGCCAATCCTTTTGTTGAAGAAGACGCCGATACATTACAAGCCCTCGTCGCAGCGAAAGCGAAGGCATGGCGCAAAGATTTGCTCTTGACACTTGAACAGTGGATGGGCGATCTCATCCGCTTAAAGGGAACGCATGGAGCACCGGAAACGCCTTTAACTTTTACCGCGTACCGCGAGGTTTTAACTGCACGTGCCAACCGTTATTCGTTGGCTTGCCTCCTTGAAAACCCTGTATCGCTTTCATCCTTTGAATTACAACTGGAACGCAACCTTTCCGTTGCACAGATTTTGCCCTATTGGATGGATCGTTTTTATCTTTGAGAAAGAATACGTATGAACTTACTTCTATTGAACGGCCCCAACCTTCGCCTTCTCGGCACTCGCGAACCAGAAGTCTATGGACATTTTACCCTTGCCGATGCCGAACAGCTCGCAAAGGAAACGGCAAAACGTCTCGGGGCAACGCTTGATTGTTTTCAAAGTGATGTGGAAGGCGAACTAGTCTCAAAAATAGGTTCTGCGCGTGGACATTATGACGGAATTGTCATTAACCCCGCAGCCTATACACACACCTCGGTAGCCCTGCGCGATGCAATCGCAGCAAGCGAGATTCCGACGGTTGAGCTGCATATTTCCAACACGCACAAACGAGAAGAATTTCGTCACATCAGCTACACCGCCCCCGTTTGTATCGCACAACTTATGGGATTTGGACTTCAAGGCTATGCTCTCGCCGTTGAAGGTCTCTTTTCTTTTCTTAAAAATAGAGTCTAATTGACTACTGGATGTCGCTATGATTATTAACGGAATTATTTCGCTTATTCTTGCCTATCTGCTCGGTGCCATTCCCTTCGGACTCGTCATTGCGCGTCTGCGCGGTGTTGATTTGCTTCACCTCGGAAGTGGCAATATTGGAGCAACCAATGTCTTTCGGTGTGTCGGTAAAAAATGGGGCATTCTTACATTTGTCTTTGACGTTCTCAAAGGAATCATCGGGACACTGATGCCGTTCGTGGCAATGGCACTTTGGAAAGCAGATTTTGGCGAACACCTTTTGTTGTGGCGCATTTTAGGCGGTGCCATTGCAATGGTCGGGCATATCTTTCCGATCTACATTGGATTTAAGGGAGGAAAAGGTGTCTCTACCGCATTAGGGCTTCTTCTCGGTGTCGCCCCCCTCTCGGCACTCATTGGTTTTATCGTGTGGACGCTGTT
Organism: Kiritimatiellia bacterium; assembly: GCA_036651955.1. Taxonomy (GTDB): domain Bacteria; phylum Verrucomicrobiota; class Kiritimatiellia; order RFP12; family DVOR01; genus Spyradenecus. The sequence continues at coordinate 54,147 of JAVVWU010000005.1, read as the reverse complement.
CTTTTTTATCAGTCGTTATGTTTCATTAGCGAGTATTGTCGGTGCAGCAACCGCAGGCGCATTGACGTGGATTCTCTATAGTGCGTCTCCACTTTGGTTTCGTATCCTCATCACTATTCTCTCGCTTCTAACTATCGTCAAACACGCGAAAAACATTGTCCGACTTTGCAAGGGAACTGAAAATCGATTCTGTTTCACTCAAGCACAACGTGAAGCATTTGCAATCAAACAAAAAAAGGAAAACGAGTAATGAATATTGCCATTATCGGAGACGGCGGTTGGGGAACAGCCATTGCAAAGCTTTTAGACTCTTATGGCCATAATGTCACGGTTTGGGGTCCTTTTGCCGATTACATTGAAGAAATTAAAAAGACGCATTTGAATTCGCGCTATCTTCCTAACGTGGAGCTTTCATCGACTATTCACTGGACTTCTGATGCCAGCTCCTGCGTCCCCGATGCCGATATGATTGTTCTCGTTTCCCCGTCAAAATTTTATCAGCACGTATGTGAAATCATTGCGCCCTTAATTGACGTTAAGCATACACTCATCGTCAGTTTGACCAAAGGCGTTTGCCCCGTGACACATCAATTGATGAGTGATGTTGCCAAAGCCACGCTTAAGACCAATCGTGTCGTAGTTCTTTCCGGTCCCTCCCATGCAGAAGAAGTCGCACGACGAATCCCGACCGCGGTTACCTGCGCTTGCGAAGATCACGCGCTCGCACGTCAAGTACAGCAACTGTTTAACGGGCCTCGTTTCCGCGTTTATACCACGGAAGATGTCATTGGCGTTGAAATCGGCGGTGTTGTTAAAAACGTTCTTGCCATTGCGGTGGGGGCAAGTGACGGATTCGGATTTGGCGACAATACACGCGCGGCTTTGATTACACGCGGCCTTGCAGAACTTATGCGCCTCGGGCTGAAAATGGGTGCCGATGCGCAAACGTTAAGCGGACTTTCCGGAATTGGTGATTTGATTGTTACGTGTACGTCCTTGCACAGTCGCAATCATGCGGTCGGTGTACGCTTGGGACAAGGTGAAAACATTCAGTCCATCTTAGGCTCCATGTCCATGGTTGCCGAAGGCGTCGACAATGCCAAGCTGATTCACGAACTCGCACTCGAACACGACGTTGAAATGCCCATTGCCGAAGTCGTTTACCAAATGTGTTACGAAACGCTTTCTGCAGAAGATGCCGTGATGCTTCTCATGGATCGTGCCATGAAGCAGGAAACAAAATAAGGAGCAGATATGTCCATCATTGGTGTCATTCCTTCACGTTGGGGAAGCACACGTTTCCCCGGGAAATCATTAACGCCGATTTTAGGTAAGCCTTTAGTCCTCTGCGTCGTGGAAGCGGTAAAACGCGCAAAACGACTGGATCGAGTTTTAGTTGCGACAGATGACGTGCGTATTCAGCAAGCCATTGGGAATGCCTGTGAAGTCGTTATGACGGATAGTAATCTCCCCTCTGGAACCGATCGTGTTGCCGTTGCCGCGAGAGCAACGCCGCAAGATATTGTGATCAATATTCAAGGCGATGAACCGCTGATGGATCCAGATCTCATTGATGCACTTGCAGAGCGAATGCTTGCCACGGGCGAAGAAATGGCAACTGCGGCGTGCCCTATTCGTTCCTTGCAAGATCTTGATGCGCGCACCGTTGTCAAAGTTGTTTTACGTGAAGACGACAGTGCGCTTTATTTTTCGCGTCTTCCTATCCCCTGTCATCGTGACGGCGCTTCCGATTTAAGCTCGGGGCTGTATTGGCGTCACCTTGGAATTTATGCCTATCGTGGCGATTTCCTCAATCGTCTGATTCATACGCCGCCGTGCGCGCTTGAGAAAACAGAATCACTGGAACAGCTTCGTGCACTTTGGCTTGGAGCACGTATCGGTGTTATCAAAACGACCGATGAAGGTGTTGGCGTTGATACGCCCGCCGACGTTCCTGTGGTTGAAGCTTTATTAAGGAAGAGAAGTTAAAATGACGCAAGCGCACACACTCTTTACAGCAATCCCCAAACGGCACAATTGCGCACAAGCCGTTACCGCAGGCTGTGGCGGCGACACTGACACTATCGCAGAGATGGCGTCTTGTGGCGGCGGACGCGCACCGGGCGGTCTTTGTGGTGCATTGCACGCCGCAATCAACATCTGCCCCGACCACGCCGAAGCAATTAAAGCGGAATTTATTAAAACCGCTGGCGCACTCACCTGTCGTGAGATTAAATCAGGGAAGCAGACACCCTGTCCGAGTTGCGTTGAAATCGCTGCATCACTTGTTGAACGTTTTCATTCATAATTTCTAAGAAAGGACCTCTCCCAATGAATGCTGTTGCAACCGCTCACGCTCCTGCCGCTATCGGACCTTACTCACAAGGAATGATTGCGCATGGATTTCTCTTTGCCTCTGGACAAATCCCTGTCGATCCGTCCACCGGAAAGATTCCCGAAGGTATTGTGGCTCAAGCGGAACAATCTTGTAAAAATTGTGGCGCCATTCTGACCGCCGCCGGCATTGACTTCACCAAAGTTATCAAGACCACCTGTTTCCTCGCAGACATCAACGACTTCGCCAAGTTCAACGAAGTGTATGCGAAATTCTTTATTTCCAAGCCAGCACGTTCATGTGTCGCTGTAAAGGATATCCCCAAAGGCGTCCTTTGTGAAATTGAAGTCACCGCATGCGTTGACTAAGCTGCCGCCTTACAACTCATACGCCTGCTTCGTCGAAGCAGGCGTATTTCTTTAATCCTAAGCGACGAATAAAGTCGCGCGTACGAATCAAAAGAGAGCCCCGTGCCATCAGCACAGGGCTCCTTTCATTCGTACGTAATGTACTTGTTACTTTCCTGCGGCAACAATCTCGGCAAACGAATCTGCCATCAATGCCGCGCCGCCAATCAAACCGCCATCAATATCCGGTTTGGACATAAGTTCTGCGGCATTATTAGGCTTCATTGATCCGCCATACTGAATGCGCACCTTATCCGCAGTGAGAGCGTTCATCTTCGCAAGCGTTGCACGAATCAGTGCATGGACTTCCTGTGCTTGCGTACTCGTCGCCGTCTTCCCCGTACCAATCGCCCAAACAGGTTCATAGGCAATGACAATCTTGACAAACTCATTTTGGCATCCTGCCAACGCTGCAGTGACCTGACGAACGATCACCTCTTGCATCTTGCCGTCTTCACGCTCTTGAAGTGTCTCACCCACACAAACGATCGGGATTAAATTTGCAGCAAGCGCAGCCTTGAGCTTAAGATTTACCGTCTCATCCGTTTCAGCGAAGTACTGACGACGTTCACTGTGACCTAAAATGACATAGCTGACGCCGAGATCTTTCAACATCGCGGCGGAGATTTCACCGGTATATGCGCCGGACTCTTTCCAGTGCATATTCTGTGCACCAAGAGCAATCGAAGAGCCTTTAAGCGCTTCCGCAGCAGCTGGAATGTCAACGAACGGGACACATACAACGACTTCAACGCCATTGTTACCATCATTCGTTTCTTTCCGAATATCCGCAATCAAAGCCGCAGTTTCTGCGGGCGTTTTGTTCATCTTCCAGTTACCTGCAACAATTTTGGTACGCATAAGGTTCCTTTTTAATGTGTCAATGTCATTCTACTGGATGCTTACCGATACAATCCTGAGGACAAGCATCACAATTGCCGTCACAGGACATCTCAGAGTCATCTATCATTAAGTCATTAAAGCACTTTTCTGAAATTTCATCAACCGAAAGCACTTGTACGATGCTGAAATCTGCAAAATCCGTCCCCGTTGGGAACGTCAACATATAGAATTTCTCATCCTCGATTTCATCAAAGACCGTATAATCAAAATCAAGCGACAGCTCTTTTTGAGCGGTCAAATGCAATCGATGATACAGTTCAGGTCCGACGCCCTCATCGCAATTCAGCAGATCCACCAAATCAAATCCGGCGCACGCAATCTGCGTTTCACTGACAAAGCGTAAATCAAGCTCTTCCGCTTCATCGTTCAACGGTTCTGTTACATTTTCCATAAATTATAAACTCTCAACCTTTTCATCTGACAGCGGCAAACTTCCGCGTGTATTAGAGCACTTGATAGTAAATGATACGATCGGGAAGTTTGCCATATGCATCGCGCCAAATCAATGCAACAGCACGTGCGGTAGACAGTGGCTTGTGCTGTGCAAGATCACGTCCAGAATTGTAAGCGATAGCATCTGCACGCAGAAGATAGAGGAAAAGCTGTTGACGATCTCCAAAGCATTCCGCTGCCGTTGCCAACAGTGTCGTAATGTCATTTTGCCCAAGTTTACCCGAAGACGCACCTTCCTTATCGTTATAGTTCGTCATCTTTGTCGCAAGGGTCTCAGTGGCACCGCTATCAGGCAATTCGGTCAAAAAGTTCACCGTCTTTGGACGCGTACGGCCGTCCCATTTCCGCGCACTCGCAAGATCATTATTTTCGGGCAATGGGAAGAGATAATTGCAGATAAACAAATCATACTTAGCAGTCGTTAAATCGTCCTCCTTCACATCTGTAATGTTAGGAATCGCATCAAGCATTTCGTTTGTAATACGGAATTTATCCTTTGCCACTGCCAATCGCTGATAAGAAACATAAGCTGCGTTTTTAATGGAAGACTGAATACCCATCATCGCGAACTGACGCAACCGTTGACAAAGAAGATAGTCATCTTGCCCTGCAAACGCACTCATAATTGAACGATGTTCTTCTGGATATCCTTTCCCGCTGAAGCCCTGAAAAAGACGACAGAGACGCGAACACTTTTCATAATCCAAGGAGCTTCCTCCGGAAAATGCCGAATCGGAAAAATCAACAAGCGGAATTGTTCGGAAGAAGGAAAACTTCGCAACAGTATTGAAATAATTTGCAAAGGAATACGTTCGATACGCATTAACATTCGGATTCCATACATTATCGGCAAGTGGCACAGGGAGAAAACCAACTTCGGAGGGAAGCAACAACTTTTCGGTGTTGTTATACCCATAACGGACATCTGCAACTTTAAGTCCCAATGAGAATGGCATCAATCCCGAATGTGCATTTTCATAAGCTTCGGCAGTTTCCGATAAATTATCAGCAGAAGGCAAACTTTCCCCATTGATGAAAACCCAATGCGGGGAAGAAAAGGCGGTATATCCTTGGTCTGATAATCCATAACTTCCCACGGTGTCCGCTGTTCCCACCATTGGTGACAACCAATTATAGCGCGGATCAATCGTCTGCCATGCACCATCCGTAGTCGATTGCATCATATAGGACGGGACACCGTTTGTATTCGATGGCAATAACTGTTGTCCTCCAAGCTCAAGAGTTTCATCCTTTGCAAGTTCAACTTTCAAATCACCATCATTGGCGGAATCAAATACAAGCGTTCCCGTATACGTCGTGGGCTTACCATCGGTCCCCGGAGTTTCTTTTATCTTCCACGTCAACGAAAATTCTGCCGTCACCGCACGTGTGATACGAAAATACTGTTTATCAAGTGGCAACAGTTTGGAAGAGAGGCGGTCTTCTAAAGAGACAGGATAGTTTGCCTTGTCCACCGAAGCAGCCGGTACAAGATCCGCAGGAATTGTTGATCCCGACTTCATTGTTTTTGCATTAAAGAAAACATCCACAAGGAATGTCATCGAAACCTTCATTTTTGTGGCATCACCACTCGGAGCAGAACCAAGTGCAGGCATCAGCACAGGAATCGACTCTTTTTTGAATTGAACCTCCACCGAAGGCTTTCCACCCGTAAAATCGCTTTCTGCTGAAGGCGTAAAGAGACTATTCCCAGATGCCGCTCCCAAGTCAACTTTCTTTATCGCGGTTGATACCGCTGATTTATCAAGAAGCTGTTTCTTCTTATCCTCTGCCGAACACGCATAGACCGAAACGCCAACAAGCCCGCTGATCTCGAAACTATAGCCTTCCTTATTCTCGCTGTAGCCGGGCATATAACTGCGTAACGCAACCTTTAATTTGGCTTCAGGAATCTTAATCGAAAGATCGTTCGGATACGTCTTGAGGAGTTTGAACTTATCAGCAGGAAGATCAACAGGTGGCGCTTTCTCAAATGCCTGCTCAATGTTTTTTTGAAGATCATCCACAAAGGGCGTATCGCCACTCTTCCAATAATCAGGCAAATAAGCGACTTCAGATATCATCGGCACATTTTCAACCGTGGGAGCCGCATTGGCATAAGCATCTTGAATGGGCTGCCCCTCATAATCATAGGCGGTAGGAACAGAATCTTTATCGATATAATCCATTAAAAGGCGCGTGAAATTTTCAGGGAGAGAGGAGCCTTCTGAAACGATTTTATTGATCTCTGTAGTGATGTTACTCGCAAGCGATAATCCCGGCGCTAATGTCGCGGGAGTCACCAGATTACAGGCGAGTTTAGAGGACGCTCCAGAGGACGAAGTCCCGATCTCATCGGTACGATTTGTCGAAGGCCAAAAACTATACACGGAAAAAGGTGAGTAATAATCATCTCCATCCGTCGTGAGTGCATGCTCCCATGAAAACGGTTCTAATTTCCCATCCGGACGAACATCCAGTATTGAACTTTTTGCTTGCGCCGTATAGGACGAAATATCGGCATTGGAATAAAAGACAGGAAGCTTACCAGAGACTTCTCCATTGACACTATCAGAAGACTTAACAAGCCGATAGAGTTCATCCGCTTGAACAGCCGTATCCTTAGAACCAAATGCAAATTCATTTCCGGTAAGTCCAAGTCCACGCGACTTTGAGAAAGAGCCAATACCATTGATATCGATTGAGTCCGAAAGATTTATCACCGCCCATGCCATACGACCAATAACCGATTCTGAAACTTTGCTGGTCGAGCCTCCAACTTCAATTTCCGCCTCTGGAATCTTCGCAATGACCGGCTTCCAATCGGGCTTCCAATCAATATAATAATTGCCAGCCTCTGTCCGTGTTCCGTCCATCACCTCAAGCGTTTTGTAAACGGTAGAGGCAATATAAGGTGGAACGTGACGCATCATCTGATCGTCCAGCAAATAGGCAGGGAAATTTTTCCCTGCTTGATCCCCCGTGGCTCCACCTGTCGTCGAATTAAAGTTCCGCGACGAAATCAATCGCCCGTAAGTATCGCCATTAGGGTCCTTAAATGGAGCAAGTCTTTCAATGGTATGCGTGGCAGGATTGTCAAAGTCAAATCCTACGCTTTGATCCAACATCGCCGATTCAACCGTCGCACGTGCATCTGTCAATGCCGTCGCCAATAATTCCCGTGCCATTAAATTCCGCCGATACGAAGCTGCCGCTGCGTGTTCTGTCCGCATAGAGATTGAGAACGCCACCGCACTAATCATCAAGAAACTCAGAAGTCCCAAGACAATCAAAAGAGCAGAACCGCGTTTAGAAAAATGGTTTGCATTCATAACTTAATTCCCGACTGGCACATTCATAGGTTCAAGAGCACGATGACGCCCTTCAAAGGGGACAATAATGGTGTAATCGTTCGATGTCTTCGAATCTTGCGGAAGCACTTTCTTGACTCTTATCTTGTAGGGATTCCCCCAGGGGTCACAGAGATTATTCTTGCGAATCATCTTGTCAGAAGCATTATAGTAAACGGTGTTACCATTATTCGAGTTCGGCTTTGTCAACATATTGACGATTGAAGAGCCGGCATCATTCAAGCCATCACTCAATCCCAAATCGCGCATAGGATCATGCTTGGCATCAATGGCAGTATCGTATTGTGTCATACAAAAGAGACGAATCGCATTTCCTAATTCACGACTTTCAGCCGTCGCCTTAGCAATCTTTGCATTTTCACGAGCAGCGGCGGTTGAGATTGCAAAAGCAGAAATGAGGATTCCGATAATCACAATTACAACGAGTAATTCAATGAGTGTAAAACCTTTATTGGCAATTGAGAGAGTTGAACGTTTCATTTACTTGTCCTCCCCCTTCACCCACGGGCGAATATCATCATCCGTTCCCCATTCACCATCGGGACCTGATGAAGCCACAGAAATTTCATAGTCATTGATATCGGGCGGCGTTTCGGGCTTAACCGTAATTTTGACACCCGGTTCATCTTCATAGAATGAAGAGAATGTCTTTTGTGGGAAGTTTACCTTTAAGCTTTCAAACTTAACGCTTCCTTTCCCGATTTTATACTCCGTCGAAATGGAGGCGCCATCAAGCACCGTTTCCGTACGATTGACAACGCCAGAACTCCCTGCATAAACAATATGGACAAGCTCTCTTTTTTCTGCTTTTTCCAACGTTGCAACGGGATCATTCGTTGGACGAAGAATCCAAAAATCAAGCCCGCTACTAATCGGATTCCCTGCCGATAGTCCAATGGAATCACTTAATGCCTTTTCCTGCAACGTGGCATCTGGTGAAACAAAATTACACGGGTCAACCATCATTGAGAGATCACGTGTAATTGATCCCAATACGGCACGCGTCACCGATTGCGCATCTGCGCGACGCAATCCCAAAGACCATGCAAGCCCTGTTTGTTGAAAAATACGCGCAACAATCAAAACAATCACCGTCAAGATGGTCATTGCCACAAGAATCTCAATCAATGAGAACCCTTGATGTGTGGAATGTTTTCTAAAACGTTTCATATCACTTCCTCATCCCCACTCAATGAGCGTTCTTCGTATCAATAATGACATTGACCGCATAGACAGGGGCAGAAATAAGCGCGCGTTTATTTTGCTTCCAGTTTTCTGTCGTCACCTGTACTCCGACCTCAACCATTTCTCTCGCGTTACCTAAATCGTATGCGGTTGTCTTCAAAATCCATCCGCGATAGTACACGTCTGAATTCGTATCCTGCTCGGCATTTTGATCGTCATTTTTTCCAACGTTCTCACTCAATTTGAAATTGAAACTGTCTTGCATGACTTTACGAAGTGACGGGATATCGACGACGGAAGGATCGTTGACAGCAATACGCGCCGCGCCCATAAACTGTTCGGCAAAGGCAGCGACACGCATTTCTCCACGAGAAGCGAGACTTTCCCGTAACCCGAGGGGAAACAGTCCCAACAGCGCAAGCGCACCGCCAGCCAAGACAAAGATCGCCATATTCACTTCGATCAAAGAGAAGCCATCGCGAAGTTTCAAAAGAAAAGAACGTTTCATCACCGCTTCCTATTTCAATGTGACTGAGCCCTTGTCATCCACCGTGAGCGTAAATGTGGCGTTTTTAGAACCTTTCGCGACACTGTGCTGCGCCGTGACCGACCCTGCGGTCGTGACACGTCCATCAGGAGCAAAGACAAAGACTTGACGATCACTACCAAAAGCATAAAGTTTAGGAAGCGTGTACGTTTGAGAAGCACGAACAGCCAACGGGATTCCACGCTTCGTAACGGCTCTCAACGATCCATCCACATCTGCGACCTTGTACATTTGCGGTTCCCAATTGGAAGTGCCCTCCGCGCCTCCGACCAAATAGTCGAATTTAATCGTGGCAGAATAACTCTTGTCCTCTGCAATTTGATCTGCCGTCTTAGACGCATCCGCCATAATATCTGTCAACTTTGCAAATTTGTCTGCGTCTACATCTGCAAGACTTATCACGCGCGATCCCTTTTTAAGCGTCGACAATACATCTCGTTGAAGCCCAAAAGGAACATACAGCTCATTACCTTTTCGCCAGACCTGCCCGACATATTGAAAGAGTGCAAATTTCCCCTGCTTCGCTTTTTGCGTATCATTACCAACAACCACCGACGTATCACTATTCCAACAGACGACCACGTGTGGCTGCCCCAGAATACACGCCTGTTGCCGAGCCAAAAGGATGACATCACGCAATTGATTCCGTGACTTCGTGACACTTTCCTGACGCAACGCACCGAAGAACCCCGTTGACGCCATTGTGATTAACATCGCTGCGATGCCAATCACAATCAGGAGTTCAATCAATGTAAAGCCGCGCTTCTTCATATCAGACCTCAATTCAGTTGAATCACTTGATTAAACTGCCCATCACTTGGAACGGAAACCGAATAGGAATCTAATTCAAGATCAAATGAGATTTTAATCGGTGAAAATGCGTGCGATCCACTCATTTTCTTATACTTCGTACTCGTCGTTTTTCCCATCATAATCTTAAACCCAATCATATCATCAGCGGAAACTCCGCCCGATTGGAACGCCTCATCAAGCTTTCGGATCCGCTTCCCTTTGTAAACATAAAGATCGGAGCTGTCCGTAATATAAGCGCGCTTCGTTGCCTCACGACGCCCACTCTCGTTACGCCCAAATAAAGTTAACAAAACTTTTGCATTGGGCTTATCGGCATTATTATTACTCACCGAACCGTAATGAATCTGCCCATTTTTATCCGCATCATTATCAGCCGCCAGTGGATAACTCCCCGTTTCATTCTTGTACGCCATCAGCGCCGATTCGACCGTTTTTGCAAACGCATTGCGGCGCGTTTCATCCGCACCTTTCATCGTCTTTGAAATTCCTACGGCACCTAAACCAATCAATGTCGCCAAAATCGCGATCACGACCAACAGTTCAATGAGTGTAAAGCCACTATGCGAAGATTTAGAACGCAACGAAAACATAAGAGCACTCCTTTACCAACTTTGAGCATACGTCTCGCCGTCAGCCTTAGCCTCATCGTCTTCAGGCCAGCACCAAACAACGATATCACCACGAAGGGTACGCCCCTTGGAAACTTTTGCAGGCAATCCATCGTCCCCATTCACAATGCCATCCTCATTGACATCGAGAACAAATTGATAGAGATGATCTGTCACTTTTTTCCCCGTCTGTCCTCGCTTGAACCGTTTCAGTCCAATCGGATCCAATAGACCATACTTAAGTTCGGATTCTTTGTCCTTATTCCGATTCAGCCCTGTAGTCTGTTGACTATCATCAATGTAGAGGACATCGAGTAAATTAGCTTTCCCAATAATTTCACACATTTTAGTGTCCATTTGATGAACGCCGTTTTTACTCACCTTGTCCGGCCAAAAACCAATCTCTCGATGATAACTCGTCCATGCCGTCTTAATTTGTTCGCACACATCCATGGCGTTTTTCTGACGTGCCTTCTCCATAAAATGCGCATATCCACCAAAAGAGGAGGCGCCCAGAATGGCAATAATCACAATCACCACGAGGACTTCAATCAACGTAAAGCCACGGACATGAGACAGAGAACTCTTATTCTTCAACATCGTTGCGTTCCTTTCAGTCCTCATCTTCATCATTTCCCATACCGGCACTCGTAATATCATCCGAAGTCCCATATTTTCCATCAGGACCATAGGAAACAATCTCGCCATTCGATCCATCCATTCGATACATCAACGCACGTCCCCAAGAATCTGACGCTGTCGCATGGTACGTTTCGCGCCCCGTTTCAATATTGACGGAACTCCCAGCAGAAACAACTCCGTCTTTCTTAAGTCGCCGAAAGGCGCGATTCACCAAAGCAAGACGTGGATCTGCCGCTTCTCCTCTGGCAATCTTTTCCATACTGGAACCAGCCGTATACTCGGATTCCCAAATGGAACCCTTTTCCGGATTCGAAAACTGCCGTTCATAATATCCCCTCATGGAATCTTCGGCTTCCTGATCAATTGTTGTCGCACGTGGGATAAAATGCGAGAAGAGCCCAAAAACAACAGGCGACGAACCAGTCGCATCGCTTCCCGGATCACACAGGAATGAAAATTCAAGCTTCGCACATCCGTTTCCATCACGATCTGTCACAATCGGATAGTTCCCGTACTGTGCTTTGTACTCTTCCAAAAGCGTTGCAATCGCGTGAACCTTCGTAACGGTTTGCGCAATCCCTGCTTTATCACCACCGGCTCGCATCATCATAAAGACACCGGAAACAAGAATGCCGATAATGACAATGACCACAAGCAATTCAATCAGTGTAAATCCGCGTTTCATACAAATGCCCTTATTGAGCCTGTTGACCAATCGTTCCAATAATGGTGATGAGTGGCATAAACATTGCGATTACGATACCGCCTACAATCACCGCGAGGAAAATAATCATAATCGGTTCAATGATAGAAGTCATTGAAGCCACCGCATTGTCCACTTCATCGTCATACGTGTTTGCGACACGGAGAAGCATTTCAGACAGTGCGCCCGTTTCTTCACCGACTTCCACCATGGAAACCACCATCGGAGGAAAGACGCCACAGGCGCCCAGCGGTGCCGTCATGCCTTCACCTTCCTTCACACTTTCGTGAACAGACTGAATCGCATTACTAATCACTTGATTGCCCGTGGTATCCTTGACAATCGAAAGTGCTTGAAGCACCGGAACGCCAGAAGCAAGCAACGTTCCAAGTGTACGCGTCAAACGCGCAACAATCGTCTTTTGCGTCAATGAGCCAAAGACTGGAGCGCGAAGCGCAATGACATCTTGAATATACGACCCCTTGGGCGTTTTGAAGAACATTTTAATCAGAATAATCGAACCAAAGATTGCAGGGAAAATCACCATCCAGTAGTTCTGCATCCATCCGGAAAGATTGATTACAAACTGTGTCAATGCCGGCATTCCTTGACCGCCCATCAAATCATTGAAGATCTGCTGGAACTTAGGAATCACCGCCAGCATCAGAAAGACTACAATGCCCAATGCCGCGCAAAGAACGACCACCGGATAGGTCATTGCACCTTTGACCTTATTCTTAATCTTTTCCGCCTTCTCCATAAATTCAGCCAGACGATTGAGAACGGTTTCCAATACGCCACCCGCTTCACCCGCCTTGACCATATTGACGTAAAGGTGATTGAAAATCTTCGGGTAGTTTCCCAACGATTCCGAAAATGTATTACCGGTCTCTACCGTTTCAAGCATTCCAGTCAATGCTTCTTTGAGCGACTCATTCGCCGTTTGCCGTTGAAGCACACGCAATCCACGCGTCAGCGGCAAACCGGCATCCACCAACGTTGCAAGTTGGCGTGTCAAAACCATTAAATCTTTTGTCTTTACGCGACCACGCAAGAACTTGGGCGTTGAAAACACCAAGCCGCCACTCGGCTTCTTTGCTTTCGTAGCAAACGAAGATTTCGCCGGCACGCTTTCATCCGCGGATTCTTCCTTTACCATGCCAATTGCCTTGGGGGTCAATTGCATCGCGCGAATTTTTTCAATCGCAGCACCTTGAGAATCTGCCTCAACCGTGCTCAAGACTTCTTTACCCTGAGAATCTACTGCCTTGTATCTGAACTTGGCCATCGTCGTATCCTTACTCAAAGGGGGACTCTAAATGTCCCATTCAAACATTACCTCTACATAGTACCGAATAGCACCTCTCCACGCAAGCCGATTACGTAATAAACAAGAAAGATTCCTCTCCTCTTGACAGCACCACTTGAAAGAAATGACGGAGTCGATACGTCGGTTATGCTAAACTCGTGTTCGTCAGAACGACTTACAAAGGAGAAACCATGAAACTCAAATTCGCAAAATGTTCCATTTGTGGCAACATCATCGCATTTGTCCACGACAGTGGCGTTATGCCCGTCTGCTGCAATAAGCCCATGGGCGAACTTATTCCCAATACGACCGATGCCGCACATGAAAAGCACGTTCCGGTAATTACCATTAACGGAACAAAAGTAACGGTAACCGTCGGCAGTGTTCCTCATCCTATGACTGAAGAACATCAGATTGAGTGGATCGCGCTTCAAACACAACGAGGCAATCAACGTCAATCGCTCAAGCCGGGAGAAAAACCGTCCACCTGCTTCTCGCTCTGTGAGGGTGATACCGTCGTTGCCGCTTATGCCTATTGCAACCTTCACGGTTTGTGGAAGCAAGACTGCTAGTCTTGCGATCGCCACGCCGTCTTATTCGCCACGAACTGCGTGGCGAATTTTTTGTGCCAATGTCGTTTGACGTGAGACGGAACTCGTCGCATGAAGGGCAATCCATACCGCTTTAGCAGTACCAATAATCACCACCAGCCGTTTGCCACGCGTCATTGCCGTATAGAGTAAGTTCTTTTGAAGCAGCTTGAAATGTTGTGTGTGCAACAAAATAATCACCGCGGCATATTCACTTCCCTGTGATTTGTGGATACTCGTCGCATAGGCGAGGACAAGCTCATCCAATTCATCTTGTTTATACTCAACAAACCTTCCATCAAAATCCACGAGCAACGTTCGTTCAATCGCATCAACCTCTTTAATGATACCGATATCGCCATTAAACACTTCTTTGTCGTAATCATTCGAGATTTGCATCACGCGATCCTGCCGCCGAAACGCTGTGTTTCCGCGTTGCAAGCTCGCTCCTTGCGGATTCATTTGGCTTTGAATAAGAATATTAAGTTGCTCCGTCCCCAACTCGCCCCGTCGCATTGGCGTTAAAATTTGCACGTCATGCAACGGGTCTAAATGGAATTTATTCGGAATCCGTTGGAGAAGCATTCGCAACATCATTTCCTTCATCTTCTCCGGATCCTGTGCTTCCATAAAATAGAAGTCACTCTCTGCACCTGAAGGCGGCAATTCAAAAGGCTCACCGGCATTAACATGGTACGCATTACGCACAATATACCCACTTACGTCCTGCCGGAAGATGGTCGACAGTCGCACGAAGGGGACAACATCGGACGCAATCAAATCCGCCAACACATTTCCCGCCCCGACACTTGGAAGCTGATCGGTATCCCCCACGATAATCAAAACGGCTTCATCGGGCAATGCTTCGAGAAACTTGCGCATTAACGTCCCATCTAACATGGAGGCCTCATCCACAATGAAGATATCACCGGGAATGCGATTGTCTGTCCCATAAAAAAAGCAACACGATTGCGGTTGATATTTCAGCAGCCGATGAAGTGTGGTTGCGGCAAATCCGGTGGACTCATTCATACGCTTCGCCGCACGTCCCGTGGGAGCCGCGAGGAACAAACGTAATTTACGAAGCGTGAAAATCTCTCCCAACGCGCGAATAATCGTTGTCTTACCGACACCGGGACCACCGGTAATCACCGACACCTTACAAGAGACGGCTTGCGTGAGCGCTTGCCATTGAGCAGAAGCCAACGAAAGGTTCATCCTTTTTTCAGCCCATTCGACCGCTTTATCTGCCACAATCGGACGAAACGATGTCGTGCAATGCAGGAGCGTCGCAATACGCATAGCAATCGCCATTTCATTGGCGTAGTTTTCGCTCAAGTAAACGCGATCTTCCTCCAATACGACGCCGCCTCGTTCCGCGTCCTGTGTCAAAGCCTCCGAGAGACGTTCCACCGGAATATCAAGCGCATCATTCGTCATCAAGAGCAGTTCCGATTGCTTCAAATACGAATGCCCCTCATCCTCTGCCGCGCTCTTAAGACAATAAAGCAATCCCGCTTGCGCGCGTAATTCGGAATCTTTAGCGATACCCATCCGCAAAGCGATTTCATCGGCAGTACGGAATCCGATACCACGCACATCTTCCGCGAGACGATACGGGTTACGTTGAACAATCGCAATGGCATCCGCGCCGTAACGTCGCCAAATGCGCGCCGCCTGTCCTGTACCAATCCCTTGTGTTTGTAGATAAATCATCGCATCGTGCGATTGCCGTTGTTCTGTCCACGAGGAACGAATTTCAGCACATTTCGCCTTGCCAATTTTTGGAACCTCACGCAAACGATCAGGGCGCGAGTCAAGGATTTCGACCGTCTCTGCACCAAAATGATGCACGATGGCTTCCGCCAGTTTAGGACCAATCCCACGAATCAATCCACTGGCAAGAAACCGTTTAATGCCTTCGGCAGAAGTAGGAGCAATGCACGTGAGTGTCTCCGCACGAAATTGCCGACCAAACTTAGGATCGTCCGCCCACACGCCCTCCGCTGTGATTTCTTCCCCCGTCCAAACCGTCGCACATTTCCCCACGACAGTCAAACGGCGAAAGTCCGCTTGCGTTTCCGCGACCGGACGCACCGAAAGCACCGTATAACCGCTTTCTTCATTCCTAAAGACAACACTTTCAACGGTTCCACTCAGCGTTTCACTCATGATGCGACGATCTCCAAAAGACGTTCAAAGTCCCTATTGGAAATCGCTGCCGTAAGTGAAAACCGCAATCGCGAACTTCCTTCTGGCACCGTTGGCGGGCGAATGGGAAGCACATAAAAACCGGCATGGCGAAACTTTTCCGCACAGGCAATTGTCTGCTCATTGGAACCGATCAAATACGGCACAATCTGCGAGTCCGAGACACATTCAATCCCTTTCGTCCGAAATGCCGCCACCAAGCGTTGCCCCATCGCAAGCAACCGCGTACGACGTTCCCCCATCGCAGGAAGAGCGGACAAGACGAAGCGTGTCCACGCAAGATTGATCGGCGGTAACGCCGTTGTGAAAATGAAGGGACGCATACGATTTACCAAAGTCTCGCGCACCGTCGCGTTGCAAATGACATAGGCGCCGGTAGAAGAAAGCGCTTTCCCCAACGTTCCGACAAGAAGATCAATCTGATGATGCAGCTTCAATGCGTGCGCACACCCCAACCCCGTTTCACCAAAAACGCCGACCCCATGCGCTTCATCAAGATAGAGAACAACGTTGGGAAAGCTTGTCTTAAGCGCGACCAATTCCGCCAAATCGGTTCGGTCGCCATCCATTGAAAAAACGCTTTCGGTCATCACAATGACCTCGTCAAACTCCGCACTATACCGTTCCAACAATTGGCGTGCATGCGTCAGATCATTATGGCGATAACGAAAATAACGACACCCTGAAAGCCGAATACCGTCAATCATACTGGCGTGAATTAACTTGTCAGCCAAAATCAGCGTCTTGGAGCCTGCCAGTGCCGGTATAATCCCCGTATTGGCATGATAACCAGATCCCAAAACAAGAGACGTTTCCGCATCATAAAGATGCGCCAAATCACGCTCTAAAGCACATACAGCCGCCGTATTTCCGGTGAGTAACCGAGACGACGCCGCACTCAAGAAGCGATCGTCTCCTTGCAACTGTGCATAAAAAGACTCCCGCAGCTCCACCTCTTCGAGCAGCCCCAAATAATCATTGGAAGAAAGATTTACTAAGCCCGAAGGCACCTTCGGCAATGTTCGCAAACACTCTTGCGCACGTAACGCCTCCAAGCCCTCATTTAAGCGTCCATAAAAGTTCATAGGGCTATTTTAACATAGCGTGAGCGGTTACTGTTAATAGCCATTGGGAATCTTAGCCTCATTATTACGAGTAATAAGCCCACGGATCTCTATCTTTGAGTGAACAAATCAAAAAATCTTGTATTTCAGTAAAGTAGATGAAGGGTACTTTGCCTCTTCGCTTTCACTTGTGAATAGATCAACGAGCTTTGAACGCAGAGATTATATTTACGGAAACAAGCAATGGTAGTTACTGAATAGGTTCGGTTTATATAGAACTTTATTCGTGATATACAACATAACGATAATGTGGCATTATCACACCTCTATAATGCTTTGTCCACGTACTTTCCACTACCATGCCATTTCTAATAGCCACATTCTGAGATGCTATATTTGAATCTCTAATAATTGAGCAAACTTCATCTGCACCCAATATTTCAAAAGCATACTTTTTACAAGCGATTGCAGCTTCAGTAGCGTAGCCATTATGCCAATATTGACGTTCGAAAAGATATCCTATTTCAAGTACTTCATTTTCTTTCCACGGTTGTATTGTAAGCCCACCTTGACCAACCATCTCATCCGTTTCTTTCAAAATTACTGCCCATAAACCGAAGTTCCATTGATGATAACGACCAATCTGCCTATCCAGCCATTCTTGAACTTCTTTATCACTGAATGCTCCTTCATACGCATACATCGTATCTTCATCCTGTAATATGTTGCACAAAGTTTCAAAATCAGATTGCTTCATTTCTCGTAGATACAGTCTTTCTGTTTCCAATATCATACTTCCTCCACAGATTCACATTTTCAGAATAACGTCTTTCCACTCTTCCCTTTTTGTTCCAGTAGTTTGATGCTCTCCAAATAGTCTTTTTCCACATTGCTCAGTGTTTTTGCTTTATATTTCTTAAATTCAATCTGAGCCTTTTCTACAGCCTGCAAGTGGCTGACCGTGCCACTTCCAGTAAGAAGTTTTTCACCCGTTGCTGTCAAAATTCCATCAAGGTGCTTTGCCCAACCTTCCATTGTCATCGGCACTTCTCTTTCCGCCTGCCTTTCAGCGAAATCAAGATATCCAGAAACAAGCTGACCCATTGAACGCAATTCTTTCTCGTTCAGATAATTCTTAGCAATTTTTGCTTCCCGAAGCGTTGGCTGTTCTCCCGAAAAGGTCATAAGTCCCATAAAGTCTTTTTCTGCATCGGCACGGTGATAAATCACCTCCGCGGCAGTTTCGCCAGAAACGGCATAGTGGATTTCATTCTGTACGCGCTTGAAAAATTGGATGGAGAGCTCTGCTTTTGGATTGTAGTCCACGCTTGTTGCATAAATTTCAAGCACCTGTCGATAAAAGACCTTTTCCGATGCTCTAATATCGCGAATACGTTCCAACAGTTCTCTAAAATATCCGCCACCGCCCAGTTCTTTCAGGCGGTCATCATCCATTGCAAAGCCTTTTTTGATGTACTCTTTCAGGATGCTTGTTGCCCATATGCGAAACTGCACACCACGTTGTGATTTCACACGATAACCAACGGAGATAATAACATCGAGATTGTAAAATCTTGTCATGCTGCTTTGCGTTTTTCCATCCATCGCACCATGTGGAGTGGTTGTTGCAAATTACGCAACAACCACTTTTACATCCAGTTCACCAAATTCAAAAAAAATTTTAATGTGTCTTGAAATCGTAGATTTATTTCTCTGAAACAAGTCTGCCATTTGTTCTTGACTAAGCCATACAGTTTCGTCCTGCAGATTAACATCTATTTTGGTCAAACCATCTTCCGTCTGATAAATCAGCATTTCGCCATAATTATCCACTTCGCACGCTCCCTTCCCAACATCAGCTCTTTTACACAAGTAATCAATCTCTCGCTCTGAACGCAAATTCTTCGTTGATTTTCACTCTTCCATCAATTGTTCAGCATGCCACGCAACTCCGATTGCCAGCACTTCAAATTTTATCATAACGGCTCTCAATCAGAGAGCAACCTACACGCCGATTATTGCTGCTTGCCAACATCCAAAATACGTTGCTTCATTCGTGGATCTTGATAAAGGCGCACGTAGTCAATCGCGAATGTGCGCGGATAATCTTCCGCCACGGGAGATTCCGACCATCCAGCAACCGCCTGATTCAAAATAATGTAGAACGTATGATCGCGAAAAGGCGACTTCCCTGAAAGCCCCTTCGTATCGTCAAGATTTAAGATATAAATCAACTTCCCGTCAAACGTCACTTCAATCTTTTCTGGCGTCCAATTCAATCCATACACGTGCCACTGCCCATCAATTGTGTTGCAATGTCGCTGCGCCGTCGGATGATTGTAAATTTCATCCATTGTCCAATGACACGTCACGTGAATCGTTTTCGGGTTCTGTGAAACATATTCCATCACATCAATCTCACCACACGCAGGCCACCCGGGACGCGTCCCGACTAACCACAATGCCGGCCATACGCCACGCCCATGCTCAATACGCGCACGAAATTCCAATCGTCCGTAACAAAATTCGACCTTCCCCTTAGAGTTTACCGACCCGGAAGTGTAATGCGCCGTCTTTCGGCTTTCCCACCACCGCGGACTCTCGGGCTTACAATTTGTACTCTCAAATGTTTCATGGCGAGAGGTTAATTGCAATGCACCTTCACTCAAATGAAGATTTTCGATGCGATCGGTATAAATTTGCACCGCATCAATATTGCGGACGAAATTCGTTTCAGCTGTCCAAAAGTGTGAGTTCAACGATGTACCGTTAAATTCATCACGCCAAACGCACTGCTCCTTGGCAGAAAGAGTAAGTGCAAAAAGAACAGCAGGAACTATTAGAAAAGTTTTCATACGTTCTAGTTTAGCATTTTGACAGATGAGAATGACAACAAAAGCTTAAACAAAACCGTTGCCCCCGAGTGAACGCACCGATTCAAAACAATGCCCTTCAATCTCCAGTTGCCATGCCATCAGCGCTTGATTCGGCAGTCGTAATAACGTGCGATCGGCCGCCGTTAATCGATCTTCTATGAAACGTAAAAAGCACGTCTCATCTCGTCCATAAATCTTATCTCCCACCACGGGGAAGCCCAAGGCTAACAATGTTGCGCGAATTTGGTGCGTCCGCCCCGTAAGGAGTCGCGCTTCGACCCACGAGGTTCCCGCCCAAGGCCCTTTTCCAATCCGTTGAAACCACGTCCCTACCGCCATTGAACCTTCTGGAACCGCCAGCGCATAAGGCGCACTCCGCATCTCCTCAAGCTTTAATTTTTTACGGATAATCGAAGTTGGATCTCGTCGTAACGTCCCGACGCAACAAAATGTTTCCGCGGGGAACTCGCCTTCGACAATCACGCGATAACGTTTCAATTTCGGAGAACGTTGAAGGACTTTTGCCGTCAAAGGATCGCGTGCAATCAGAATCAATCCTGCCGTCTCACGATCAAGACGCGTCAATAAATGAAAAATAGGAATCTCGGGGCGAACACGATGCAACCATGCCAATAGCGTATGCTGACAATATTTTCCAGCCGGATGCACCGGTAAATCGGCAGGCTTGTCCACAACCAACATGCGCGCATCTTCATAAATCCAGCGAACATCGAAATTAACTGGCGGTTCCTCTCCCGTAACAACGGTCGTCTGGCGCGAAGAAGTCTCACTCATGCTTGCGTGTCGCCCGCACCTGCTCACTCGGATCAAGCGTATCGCCCTCGGCATCTCCACGGAGAATTAACACCTCTCCGACTAAGAAAAGTGAACCGCAAATCAGCACCGTTCCGCGATTCTCCTGCGCCCATTCCGTCGCAGCCTCTATCGCCTCTGAAACCGACGCCATTGCCGTAACGGTAGGAATGCCTGCGCCACGCGCTGCTTCCGCCACCGCCGATGAAGGCAAACTGCGCCCATTCGCAATCGGTACCGTCCACGCCGCAGAAACGATTGGCGCAATCTCGCGCAATGCGTCCTTCACCGCCTTATCCTCACAAAAGCCACACACCAATGCCACATTGCGGCGAAGGTTCATCGACTTCAACGCTTCACGTAAAGCTCTTAACGCATCTGGATTATGTCCGCCATCCAAAAAGGTCGTAGGATCCGAAGCAATCAATTGGCACCGCCCCTGCCAAACCACCGTACGCATACCCTCGGAAAACGCTTTCGGCGCAATTTCAAGTCCTTGTTCATTCAGCCGCTCCAACGCACATAGTGCCGTTGCCGCATTCTCCACCTGATACGATCCTGCCAACCGCGTCAATGCCGCCGGATAATCACACGTTGCCGAAGAACATTGAAGTGTCTGCCCATGAATGGTTCGACGCGCCACCGTCACACGAATTTCCTCTGCCGCATCATGAAGCGGCGCATGACGTTCTGCCGCCACCTTCAGAAGGACCGCGCGTGCGCGTGGATCCATGGCACCAATTACGACCGGACGCCGCTCTTTTATAATTCCCGCCTTCTCTCCTGCGATTGCCTCAATCGTATCACCTAAAATGGCACAATGATCGAGCGCCACGTGCGTAATCACCGAAACAAGAGGAGACTCAATAACGTTCGTCGCGTCCCAACGTCCGCCCATTCCCACTTCAGCAACCACCAAGCGAATCCCAGCATCACGAAAAAGAACCCATGCACATGCGGTCAAAACTTCAAAAAAGGTCGGTTCCAAGCCCGTCTGCACACAGACCGCCTCCACACGATCCAATGCCGACGTCAACGTCTCATCATCCACCGGCTCCCCATGAATGACAAAGCGCTCATTCACACGTACCAAATGCGGCGAGGTGTAACGCGCCACGGGCAACCCCATCGTACGTAAAGCCGACTCGCAAATCGCCGCCACACTTCCCTTGCCATTCGTCCCGGCAATATGAATAACTGCAAACTCACGTTCCGGATTCCCCAATGCCGCACACAGTGCACGCATCGTTTCAAGCCCCGGACAAATACCAAACTTCCGCCGTGCAGCCAATCGGTCAAGAAAATCACGTGACATTGCAACCTCCTTTTAAGACAAAACAAAGCACACCCGCAGTGCGGATGTGCTGTTGCTTAACGCTACCCGCAAATTACTGCGCGAAAGCGGCTTTAGTCTTCGCTGGCGTACGCAAAAAATCACGAATCTGCACGGCGTTGAGTTTTGCAACAACAACTTCATCCATGCCAAATGCAATCAAACGCTTGCG
Source organism: Kiritimatiellia bacterium (assembly GCA_036651955.1). Lineage (GTDB taxonomy): Bacteria > Verrucomicrobiota > Kiritimatiellia > RFP12 > DVOR01 > Spyradenecus. The sequence continues at coordinate 31,812 of JAVVWU010000005.1, read as the reverse complement.
CTGAACAGCATCACGACGACGACGTTCACCAACAGACTTGACCGGACGTGTTGCCGGCTTCTTATTAAGGGTACGACCTGTTCCCATTTGAAATCCTCCGAATCTCTGATACGATGTACAAAAGTCCGAATAAAATACCATAGAACCTCTTGCCGGTCAAGCAATAAATACGGATATTCTTCACACATCCTTTCCAATCGAAAGAGCGATCACAAATCTGATATTGAATCTGTATACCTCATATAGAGGAAAGATTAAGCGCAAAACTTCATCCGTCTTTGAGTACTCCTTACCTCTCCGTGCAGCGGTCGATAATTCAAATAGAGTCTCTGTTTCTTAACAACACTTATGCAGAATTAGCCTCCTGAAATATTCCGCTTTGGAAGAGCGAGAGGGAGCTTTCCTAAATTACAGCAGACTGTCCGCGCAAGCGAACTTTTTAGCTATTGATTCTCTGTGCTTTATTGATACCTACTGAAGATTTCAAGAGATATTCCAAAAGGTTCGATTGCGCACCTCACTGAGGTAGAGCTCGTACCTCACTGACCCTAACCTCGTACCTCAGTGAGGTAGAGGGCTTACCTCACTGAGGCGCACCGCCTCCCCACCATGCCATCAACTGTGCCATTCTGCATAAGTGTCGTTTCGATTCAGACCTCTTATGTGGACTTATGCAGAATGGAGATGTTGCCGATAGAGGACAAATTAAGAAAGTTTTCGCCCCATCGCAATCATTGGAAACGCGCTTACGAGAAAAGAGTTGTATCTCTCTATAAAGGTTTGGTACGATGTGTGGACTTTCCTGCGACGTGTCTTAGGATACGTTCCCCGTTGCGGGCTAGTTCTGTCAGGTGATAGAACGGCTGTGGAAGTCAAAACACAGATGAGAGAGCATAGACATGGTTGATAAGAGCAAAATTCGCGAGCAATTCCAACGTCACGAACGTGATACCGGATCTAGCGAAGTCCAAGTCGCGACACTGACCAAGAAGATTGAGCAGTTGACCGAGCACCTCAAGATTAACAAGAAGGATAACTCTTCTCGTTATGGTTTGATTCGTATGGTTAACAATCGTCGTACGCTGCTGGATTACCTCAAGCGCACCAACGAAGAATCGTACAAGAAGATTGTTGCTGATCTTGGTCTCCGTCGTTAATTCGATAAAGACATTCATTCAAAAGCCACCTTACGGGTGGCTTTTTGTTTTACTCCTTCTTGTATGTAAGACAGAGCGTAGTAAACAGATGCGATTGAGGACGGTTTTTGATATAGTTAGTCAATATTTATCACGAAGGAGTTTTATGGATTGCGAAGGGCTTGTACGTACGTGGCTAAAAGATTCATTTGAGATAACACTGCCCGGATGTGGCGGCGGAGATAAAATCGTCCCGTCAAAAGATGATCGCTTTGGCGATTGGCAATGTAATGACGCGATGGGAATTGCCAAAAAAGCAGGAAAAAATCCACGTGAACTCGCGACGGCTGTAATTGCTGCTTGCCCTCTTCCCTCCATTCTCGAGAAAGCGGAAGTCGCCGGTCCAGGGTTCATCAATCTGACACTTTCAAAATCGGCGGTTGCCGCAGGGATTCGCGCAATGGGGGCAGACTGCCACCTTTCGATTCCACAAATTGGTGCAGGGAAGAAGGTCGTCATTGACTATTCGTCTCCGAACGTTGCAAAGCCGATGCACATCGGGCATATTCGCAGTACGGTGATTGGAAATGCGATTGATCGCATTCGACGTGCGTTGGGATATGAAGTCATTGCAGATAATCATCTCGGCGATTGGGGAACGCAATTCGGTATTCTGATTATGGGGTATCGGCATTTCCTGACGGAAGCGGAGCGTGCGGCACTGACGGTTGAATTACTTGAGATGGTTTATGTCAAAAGTTACAATGCGACAAAGTCGGATCCGGCGTGGCTTGATCAATGTCGTGAAGAATTGGTGAAATTACAAGCGGGAGATGCGGACAACCTTGCTGTATGGAAATTGTTTATCGAGATTTCGATGAAGGAGTTTAGCCGCATTTATCAACGTTTGGGTGTCACGTTTGATTTGTATCGTGGTGAGAGTTATTACCAGCCGATGCTCGCGACGACCGTTGATCTATTGAAGGAAAAAGGACTCGCGACACAAAGCGAGGGGGCGTGGATTGTCGATTTGAAAGAAGACGGTCTGGAAGTCGCGATTGTCCGCAAGAGCGATGGCGGATTCAACTATACGACAACGGATATTGCAACCGTGCGGAGCCGCGTTGAGGAGTTTAATCCGGAGCGCATTATTTATGTGACGGATGAACGTCAACAGTTGCACTTCCGTCAGTTTTTCCATATTTGTGAGAAGCTCGGGCTTTGCGAAAAGACAGCGTTGCAACACGTTTGGTTTGGGTTGATGCGTTTGCCGGATGCAACGTTTTCAACGCGCCAAGGAAATGTCATTAAGCTTGAGACGCTCTTGGATGAAGCGGCAGTGCGGGCGCGTAAAATTGTTGATGAAAGTCATCCTGATTGGTCTGAAGCCGATCGCGCGAAGCTCGCGGAGGCAATTGGTATCGGCGCGATTAAATATGCCGATTTGTCACATGACCCGATTACGATGATTGTTTTCACGTGGGAACGTGCGCTTGCATTAGAAGGCAATAGTGGCCCTTATCTTCAATATGCGAATGCGCGTATCAATTCGCTTCTTGATAAGTATCGCGAAACTGTCGGTGGTCATCCGCTTGAGAATACATTGATTTTAAGCAACGGCGCAGAAAAGCAGTTGGCACTATGGCTCTTGCAATATTCCACTGCCGTACAACGTGCCGGTGATTTATGCAAACCAAATGTGTTGGCGGACTACCTCTATCAACTAAGCCAACTGTACAGCAGTTTCTATCAGAGCTCGCCTGTGCTTAAAGCAGAACCGGCCATCCGCGATAGTCGTATTTGTCTCTGTGCGCTTGTTTCACAAGTTTTACGTTCCGGTCTGACGCTCTTGGGTATTCCAACGCCTGAAAGGATCTAATTTTATGGATATTACGTTTCTTGCCGCCATGTCGAGTGGTCCGATTAAAGCCTTTGTAGATTCCGACTTTTGCGGTCAATTGATTGTACTCATTCAAGTTGGAATGTCGATTATTTCGTGGGCGGTAATGGCAGGACGTTGGTGGCATCTGAGTGACCTCCGCGCGCGTTCGAATCATTTCGTCAACGATTTTGTGCGTACGGATGACCCGCTTGCGCTCTACTACAATCGTTATGCCTTTAGCGATTCGCCCATGGAAAATGTTTATTCCAAAACGTGCGAACGTCTTGCCAATCTCATTCCAGAACAGCAACGGTTACTTTTACGTGAGAACCCAACGACACCTTTAACGTTAGGTGCGGCACGGATGGAACTCGTTGAAACAACTTGCGCACACGTGATTGACGAAGAGACAGTACAACTCGGTAAGGGAATGACCGCTCTCGCCGTGATTACGTCCTCGGCACCGCTGCTAGGTCTTTTCGGCACCGTATGGGGCGTAATGCTTGCATTCCAAGCAATGGCAGCAAGTGGATCGGCAAATATTGCAGAGCTTGCGCCCGGCATTTCTTCTGCATTGCTGACAACTGTGGTGGGACTTGTTGTCGCAATTCCTTCAACCATTGCATATAACTTTCTACAAGCTCGAATTGAAGGCTATACAGTTCAATTAGAAGGCTTTGGCGAAGAACTGATGGGCAAATTGACGCTGAACTATCGTCATGCGGAAGGGCAATAACCGATGCTTCGGCAACGTCTCACGCGTAAGCGCAAAAAAACAAAACTCAACGGCGACATTAACATGACGCCGATTTTGGATATGACCTTTTTGCTTCTCATCGCGTTTATTATTACGTTCCCAGCACTGCAAAGTGGTGTCACGGTAAAACTGCCGACCGCCACGGGCGATCCGCTTCCGGCGACTGAACCGATCTCTATTACCATTCGAGCAGACGGTCACTTGTTCCTCGGCAATCAAGAAATTAACGAAGATGCGCTCTATGAACATGTGGCGAAAATAGTAGTTCAGAATCCCGATGCTGCGGCGCACATTCGTGGCGATGAAGCGCAAAGCTACGGGCGCATTATGGACGTGATTAAAATCCTCCGTCGTGCCCGTCTTAATAAGTTTTCACTCGTGACAGAAAGCGAATAGTATGTCCGCGCGATTGAAAACCGAAAAACTCCAACAACCACGGTTAGTCGACGAACAAATTGTGGTCGATTCGCGAACCATCAATCGTCGGCGTTGCATTTTTGCGCCTATTGCCATTTTCTCTTTTATCCTCTTACTTCTTGCCTTGATGACTTATGATTGGCGTGACATTCGTTGGCTCTGTAATCCGCCCAATGACCCTATCAGCAATCGTATCGGACTTATTGGCGCTTGGCTTACGTTTACCGGATATAACATTGCCGGATTAGCCTATCGTTACTTTGCACTTCCACTTCTCGCAATTTTAGCCGGCTTTCTCCTTCATGGTCATGTGATTCGCTTTCGATTACGTGCCGTTTGGATTCTTTTACTTTACATTGTCATCGCCTGCCTCTTCCAATGTTGCGGAGCGAATGCACCGCTTTTAGAGGCGTTAAATCTTCGTCCCAATAGCGGCGGCGCACTCGGGCAATGGCTTGTTACTGATTTGCTACATCCACTCATCGGAACCGTAGGACTTCAAATCTTATTATGGCCGCTGTCTCTTTTGCTTTTTGTGTTAATTGTCGGTGGCAGAAACTGCGTTTTATTCATTGTGCGCATAACTGCACCTTGTCGTCCACAGCCACAAGCCTCGGATGATGAAGATATTCGCGATACCCTTCGCCGTAAAGCTGAAACAATGGCTCAAGAGGAATCAACTGAACCGGTGCGTGGATTTTTTGCGCGCCTTTTTCACCGCCCGACGGCACCCAAAGAAAAGGAAGATGTTCGCGATCTTCTTGCACAGAAAAATAGTGCTCACGCCACCTCTTCGCAAACGTGGTTTCGTCCGCCCGTAGATAACGGAACCGATTCCTTTTTATCTCCGCAACGTAAAACCGTAGCTTCGCCTATTTCAGCCCCCTTGCCCGAGCCGCCGCCACTCGTTCTCGCCTCCGAAGAAGCGCCCCTATTGAAACCTGTTTCAATCGAAAAAGCCATTACCGCGCCTGTTCCTGCCGCCAATGATAATGATGAACCTTGCGCGCAAGAATTTGTCAACTATGGCTTACCGACGACGAATTTATTTGACCCGATTCCGCCTCGCTCTGCCGATAAAGACGATTCGCAAAGTGCCATTGCTGCGATTGAAAGTGTCTTTCAACAATTCAGTATTGCGGCGCACGTCGTTAATCAAATTCGCGGCCCTGTTCTTACGCAATATGAAATCAAGCCCGAGCCCGGTGTAAAAGTTGAAAAGTTTGGAGCCTACGAAAACAATTTATTGATGGCGTTACGAGCGGAAAGTATTCGTATTCAAGCGCCCATTCCGGGACGCGATGTCGTCGGTATCGAAGTCCCCAATGCCGTACGCCAAGCGGTAACGTTGAGAGAAATTCTTGAAGGTGAAACGTGGCGGCGTGCAGAGAAGAAAATGGCACTCCCGATTGCCTTAGGAAAATTAGCAACCGGCGGCGACTTGATTGTTGACCTTGCCGAAATGCCTCACCTTCTCGTCGCCGGTGGTACAGGATCCGGTAAATCAGTTGCCGTTAACGATATGCTCGTAGGGCTGCTCATGTGTCGCCGTCCCGAGCAACTACGGCTCTTAATGGTCGATCCGAAGCGCGTAGAATTTACCTTTTACGATGATCTTCCACATCTTCTTAATCCTGTCATTGTTGAGCCGAAAAAGGTTCTCTTCTCCTTGCGTTGGGCTGTTGTCGAGATGAATCACCGTTACAAACTACTACAGAAATACGGCGTTCGTATTATTGCCGATTATAATCGTCGCGTGGCGCAACCACTTGAAGGTCGTGAGAACCCGACAGCCACACTGCCCTATATCGTCATTGTGATTGATGAATTGGCAGATCTTATGCTTACGGTTAAGGCGGATATTGAACCGCCGATTACACTCCTGACACAGAAAGCTCGTGCGGCGGGGATTCACCTCATCATTGCAACGCAACGCCCCACCACCGATATCATTACCGGTACGATTAAAGCGAACATTCCGGGACGTATCGCGCTGCGTGTAACGCAGGCAAATGATTCTCGCACCATTCTTGATGAGACAGGCGCCGAGAACTTGATTGGCAAAGGCGATATGCTTCTCGCACGCGGAGGCAAGGCAACCGTTCGCTCTCAAGCCGCATGGGTTAGCGATGGAGAGATTATCCGTATTTGTGAGTTTATCAAGAATCAAACAGGACCCGCCTTTGATGATATTCTCACGTCCAAGATGGAACGCATAAAAGAAGAAAATGCGGGGAATGATTTAGATGCCGCGCTTCGCGATATTATGCCCGAATCCGTTCCGCAAGAGTTCTCGACGCTCGCGGGAAGTGAGGATGACAAATCAGATGACGCCTATTATCAGCGTGCGCTGGAGCTGATTCGTCAAACAGGAAGATTCTCCGTCTCGGCGATGCAACGGCGTTTAAGCATCGGATACAACAAAGCTGGACGTATTGCTGATATGTTGGAGGATCGCGGTATTATTGGCCCGCAAATTGGCAATGGCGCCCGCGAAATTCTTGTCGACCTTAATGCCCTTGCGACATCCGCTTCGACCGGCAATGAAATCTCTGATATCGTTGAAAGCGCGGAAGACGAAACAGCGGAGACATCAACCGATGATACGTCTGCGTCGAATGACTTTAACATTGATTTTGATCCTGCGTCTCTTGAAGATGCTTCTGAAATTCACGATAACCCCTGAGGCACCCGATGGCACTTGGCGAAATTCTAAAACAAAAACGACTTGAACATGGTTGGACGAAAGAATATGTCGCAGAACGTACGAATATGATGGTACGTTCCATTGATGCACTTGAGTGTGAAAACTACAAAAAGATTCCGGCTCCCATTTATGGACGAGGATTCATTAAACATTATTGTCAGCTATTAGGAATTGACCCGCAACCTTTAATAGAAGAGTACAAACGTGCTGTTGGCACGGGAGAGGAAATGTTACCGCAATCCGTCACACGTCCCTCTGTCCGAGATCTTCCGGCGACACCCGTTGAGCCTATTCATACCGGTGCACATCGTATCCTTCCACCAAAAGAAACGTCCGTCACCGAAGCGCCATCCTCCACGACACATAAATTAGTAGCGTCCGCCGAAGCCTCTTTTACTTCTGTTCCCAAGCCCGAAGACATCGCACCAACTACGCCTAAGGCTTCATCTGTCTTGCAAGAAAGCCCTACTCTGCCCGAAGATTCGCCGCTGACAGCGGCGAACGCCGCCACAGAACAGCCTCTCACAACGAGCGATCCTGACGATTTCTTTTCACCTGCTACCACGCCCAAACCACACAAAGAAATACGTTCAGCACGTGCCAACATTTTAAGTCGTTCACCTTCGACATCCTCCATCTTTGGACCGCAACATCCAGTACCCGATCCGCCCAATCCGCAATTGCAGACACTTCTTGTTGCTGGCGAAAAAACGGTGAGTGCCATTTGCAAATTATTCAATCAGGGGAACAAGCCCAAAGTTCGTTGCTTCCGTGGACGACAAGGTGAAGCACTCATTACGCGAAGAGTTATTCTTAAAGGATTTCTCCTCTTTTTAACCTTAGCGTTTCTGACCGTACTCGTTTTTGGTTTTCGTTATGTGTTCCGTCACTCGGCTACGACAGAACATCAGCGCGACCTTCCAATCGCCGCCGCTCCCACCTATACTGCGACGCCTGTTGCGACACCGCCAGAGCCTTATTTCAATTAGTCTTTCATTCGTCGCGAAGGCGTTCGTATGCTTGACATGACGCTTCGTGAGAATAGCGCAGTTTCTTTATAATCATTAACAGTATCGTCGAAACGGCTGCACCCAATACGTTTGCGATGATATCGTTCCAATCGAAATTTCGATGCCACCAACCCTGTTGCGTCCCGAGCAACTGCAATATTTCCATTCCGGCGCCCCAGAGACTCGCAAGTGAAAATACAATCAGTGAACGGTTTAAGTTCCTCTTTACGCCTTGTGGAAGTGCTAGCCAAATGAAAAATGCGAGTGAAAAGTACAGTGCGAAATGAATGACTTTATCAATTCCAACGCCTGTCATTTGCTGTAGATGTAAGAGCCACTGCCAACCTTTCATTCCGCTGAAATGAGACGGCTCGGTCAGAGACACCCATGTAATAAATCCTGTTACAACGAGTGTCATCAACCGCGATACGCAACAGAGACTTCTTATTTTCATCACTTATTCCCTATACATACACGATAACATAGCATTCGTACAAAACAAAGGGTATTAAGCTCCACTCGTTATGAGATAACAACAAAAGAGAGCGCCTTTGCCGGTAAGAGAAATATGTAATCAGCGTTCGAAGCTATCGCCAAGCGTTGACCGCGCCGCTCGCCTTTAAGATGCGATGAAGTAAAGTGAAAGATAGGCTTCATGGCGCCAGATGCGAATAACGAAGTAATATGATAGTCTATCGTCTCTATTTTTAGCGTTAGCAAGGAGTTCCTATGATCAAAATTACGAAGCAAGAAGTGTTTGAATTTCACAAAGGTGGCAAGGTACACACGGCACTTTCTAAACCGCTTGCCACTCAAAAAGATCTTTGTCTCGCATATACTCCGGGCGTGGCACTTGCTGTAAAAGAAATCGCCGCAAAGCCAGAAACCGCTTATGATTTAACGTCTAAACCGAATTTGGTCGCCGTGGTCTCTGACGGAACGGCAATTTTGGGTTTAGGTGATTTGGGGGCGCTTGCTTCTATTCCAGTAATGGAAGGTAAAGCCGCTCTTTTCAAAACATTTGCAGGGGTGGATGCGTGGCCTGTTCCGGTGGCTCATTGCCGGATGGAGGGTAAGGATACAGGTAAAACGGATCCGCAACGCGTGATTGATGCGGTGCGTGCGCTTGCGCCGATGTATGGTGGTATCAATCTTGAAGATATCGCCGCACCGGCGTGTTTTGAGATTGAACGTATATTGGATGCCGAGCTTGATATTCCGGTGTTCCATGACGATCAATGGGGAACGGCTGTTATTACGGTAGCCGGTGTCATCAATTACGCATCGATTGCAAAACGTGCGTTAGACGAGATTCATGTGGTCATCAATGGCGCAGGTGCTGCTGGCATTCGTATTGCTGATATGTGCAAAGCCGCTGGTGTCAAGCATCTAACCATGTGCGATTCGAAAGGTATTATTCATACGGGACGCACCGATTTGAGCGAACACAAACAGCGCCACGCAATCACGACCGAGCGGCGTACACTCAAAGATGCACTTCTGGGAGCGCACGTCTTTATTGGTGTTTCTGTAGCAGGTGCGCTTTCGGGTGAAGATGTTAAAGCAATGGCGGATTTCCCCGCAATTTTCGCGATGGCAAATCCCGATCCTGAAATTGAGCCGGCACTGGTTGCAGAGGCACTCGCAGGAAAACCGTATGTCATGGCAACCGGACGTTCGGACTATCCCAATCAAATCAACAATGTTCTTGGGTTCCCCTTTCTCTTCCGTGGTGCATTAGATGTACGTGCGCGTACAATCAATACGGAGATGAAAGTCGCCGCGTCAACGGCATTGGCGATGCTTGCGCGTGAACCTGTTCCGGCTGAGGTGCAAGCACTTTATCCGAATGAGGAACTCACGTTCGGGACGCAATATATTATTCCGAAGGCCTTTGATCACCGTCTTTATCGCGTAATTTCGTATGCTGTAGCCGAAGCCGCGGTACGTTCCGGTGCTGCGCCTGCGGATACCGATCTCGCAGCTGTCAAAGCGCATTTGGACGCTGGACTTTAACGTCCCAAAGGGCCTCTGTGAAAAGCTCCACTCCGTCGGGTCAAGCACGGTCTACGGACAGTCAAGTGGAGACCGATGTCCCGACGCTTTCTTCTTGTGAGAAAGCGCACGTGATGTCTTCTACGCGGCTGCAATTACATCTTCAACTTCTGCTTACTTTCGGCAAACTCGGAGCCGTTACGTTCGGTGGCGGATATGCCATGATTGCACTCATGGAACATGAGGTTGTCACGCGGCGGCAGTGGATTTCAGTCGATGAACTCCTCAACATTATTACGATTGCGGAAAGTACGCCGGGACCCATTGCGGTGAATATGGCAACGTTCGTTGGCTATCGGGTGGCAGGCGTCCCCGGCAGTCTTACGGCAACACTCGCATTAGTCTTCCCTGCGTGGCTGTGTATTGTTCTACTCGCTTCGTGCTATAACCTTTTACACGATTTCCGGTGGATTGCTGCGGCACTTGCGGGGATTCGTATCGCGGCGATTGTTCTTATTGCACAGGCCTTTTTCAAAATGGGCAGTCGAATTTCGCGAACGTGGGTCAACGGGAGCCTTTGCATTGGAGCCTTCGCGCTCACCGTTTTCACCTCCGTCAGTGCGATTCTTATCATTCTTGCCGGGCTTCTTTTCGGTATTCTCTGGTATGGCGTGCGATTGCGCCGTCAGATGCCAATCCAGAAGGACTCCACGCCATGATTTACTGGACGCTCTTTTGGACGTTCTTCAAGATTGGGCTTTTTACGCTCGGTGGCGGATATGCCATGATTCCACTCATTCAACGTGAAGTCATTGAACATTACGCATGGATGACACGCGATCAATTCATTGAATTTGTCGGCATTGCCGAAAGTACTCCCGGACCGTTCGCGATTAACATTTCAACGTTCGCCGGTATGCACACCGCCGGTATTCTTGGAAGTCTCTGCTCCACCGGCGGTGTCGTACTTCCTTCTCTCATTATCATCTTGCTCATCGCCGGTCTTTTTCACTCCCTTCTGCGTTCGTGGATCGTACAGTCTGCGCTCCAAGGTGCAGCCCCTGTCATTGTCGGACTGATTGGAGCCGCCGCAATTACGTTGCTTGCACGTGTACTTTGGGTTCCACAAGAAGGGCTTCGTGTCACTTCCCTTCTTTTCGCCGCAGGGCTTTTCAGTTTGATGCGACTGCGCCGTCTTAATCCGATTCTAATCATTTTACTCGGTGCCGGCTTAGGAATGCTTCTTTTTGGTCTCTTCGGACTTCAGCCATGAAGTTCACGTTTTCATGGTTGCTTGATCTTCTCTATCCACGTGACTGTTTTTTCTGCCAACGTCCAGCAGGAAAGCATGGGCATATTTGCCAAGAATGTTTTGAACGCATTCCTGTCGTTCGCAATCCGAGCTGTTCAATTTGCGGAGCGGAGTCCACACTTTCAGAAGGTCCCGACTTCATTTGTGACGAATGTTTACAGCATCGGCCGGCATTTGAACGTGCCATTGTTGCCACGCGCTATGCAGGCGCCATTCGCGATCTGATTCACTGTTTCAAGTATCATCGCGGAATCTGGTTACTCGACGATTTAATTTTGTGGATGCAAGCGGCGTATATTGAGCAAATCGAAGGCAAAAACATTCACATTGATGCACTTGTTCCCATTCCGATGCTCCCGCGCAAACGACGACATCGCGGGTATAACCAAGCCAGTCTTTTAGCCGCCGCATTGGGAAAAGTGCTTACCCTTCCCTGCCGTGAAAAACTGCTTCGGCGTGTTGATACGGGGATTCTTTCCCAAACACATCTACGACGTAAAGAACGCCTCGTCAATGCGCTTGCCGCCTATCGCACCGAACATCCACGCCACATTCGCGGTCAAACATTACTCCTCATTGACGATGTTATGACGACTGGCGCAACGTGTCATGCGTGTGCGCATTTGCTGAAAGCTGCCGGAGCTAAAACGGTTTACGTTTTAGTCCTTGCCCGTGGACTTCACAACAGCTGACAACAGCTAAGGGCTGCACATTTAACGACTTCAAATCATTCCGCATGCCCCATTAGGAAGAGGCAAAGGGTTTTGGTATGCTATTGCGTCACTAAGAGAGGATTTCCATTTGAGTACTATCGGCATTGTAGAACCGCATGACCTTAAGATAACAACACCAACCGGCGGTTGGCGGTTGGAAAAAGGCGGCATTCTGCCCGAAATTAACGTCCGCTATGAAATGGTAGGCGTGCCCAAAGCCGATGGCAGTAATGTTCTTTTTATTTGTCATGCCTTAACAGGTGATGCGCACGTAATTGGGTATCGTCCCGGAGAAAACCCAAAAACGGATAAGCCGAGCGGGTGGTGGGAAGGAATGATTGGTCCTCTCGCCGGAATTGATACCGATCGTTTTTGCGTTCTCTGCGCCAATATTCTCGGCGGCTGTTCAGGAACAACAGGTCCGTCTTCCATTGATCCACGAACGGGGAAACCGTATGGATCAACCTTTCCGGAAATGACTGTCGGTGATATTGTTGCCGTTCATCGATCCGTCGTGCGGCAACTCGGATTTCGCCGCATTGCGGCCGTTGTCGGCGGTAGCTTTGGCGGGATGCAAGCCCTTGAATGGGCAATTCGTCACCCCGAAGACATGGAGAAATGTTTGCTCGTAGCCTCTGCCGCCGCGCTCAATACACAAGCCTTAGCCTTTGACATTGTCGCGCGTCATGCCATTATTCAAGATCCCAACTGGCGGCATGGCGACTACTACACCGGGACAAAGCCGGCAGCCGGTCTCGCAAATGCCCGTCGCTTAGCGCATATCACCTATCTTTCCCAAGCGTCCATGGACGATAAATTTGGGCGTGGTAAACGTGAAGAGTGGGTCAATGAGACAAAAGATTTTCACGCACAAGCTTCGCGCGATTTTCGCACTTACTTTGAAATCGAGTCTTACTTGGAATACCAAGGGCAAAAATTCGTCAAACGGTTTGATGCCAATAGTTACCTCCATATTACGCGCGCACTTGATGATTATGATCCCGAGGAAATTTATGGAAGCCTTGAAGCCGCACTCCGTCATGTCCAAGCAAAACTACTATTAGTCAGCCTCAGCGGCGACTGGCTCTTCACACGTGCACAAGCACGGCGATTTGTGCAGGCGTGTATTACCGAACGTAAAGACATCTCCTATTGTCATCTGTACGCGCCAGCGGGACACGATGCATTCCTCACGCATATTGATGAGCTTAAACTGGTTATGCGAGCCTTCTTGACGGCAACACGTGCCGATGATCCGTCTTCGCTCAATCACGAAGAGACCGAAGCTTTTGACGCTTTCATTCGTCATATTCCGATCAATGCACGCGTTCTTGATATCGGGTGTGGTGACGGAACGTTGCTTAAACAAGTTGCCCTTCGACAGAAAGCGCACTGTATCGGATTGGAACGGAATCTTCCCAAGGTGATTGAAGCGCTTCATGCCGGACTCAACGTCGTCATGGCAGATATCGACAATGATTTGAAATTCATCCCCGATAACGCCTTTGATATCGCCATTATCTCGCATACTATTCAAGTCCTTACGCGCCCCGAACACGTTATGACTCAGCTGCTCCGTGTGGCGCGTTCAGCATTGATTGCGTTCCCCAACTTCGGTTATCTCGGAATGCGGTTGTCGTTGCTTTTTCATGGACGGATGCCGAAGGCGCGCGCCTTCCCCTACGAATGGTACGATACGCCCAACATTCATAATTGTACGCTGAAAGACTTTTATGGATTCTGTCGTCGCTTCGGATTACAGGCAACGTTATTGCATACTCATTCGGCAAGTCTCATTGGCAATCTTTTGATTCTCTTAGGATTGCGTAACCTTGGCGCAGATCGCGTCATTCTCAGCCTCTCGCCCGGAGACAAGAAAGATGTCTAACGATTTCGATCAACTTTTAGAAACGCTCGCCGGTAAACTTGTCTGCAAGAACTGTCTTGCCGCAAATACATTGCGTGGCGTTAATCTTCCGGGACGTGCCGCGATGGTCGCCGTTCTGAAGGCACTCCTTTCGGCACTCTTCCCCGGCTGTCTCACGTACGAACCGATTGACCACGAAGATCTCGTCTCCGTCAAAACACGATTACATGGCATTGCCGATGTCCTGACCGACCAAATTGCTCGTATTGAAGCCTATCGCGTGCTAGAACATACGCGTCCAGAAGGTTTTGACGGAATGGGTCATGCTCAAACAGTCGTTCGATTTTTATTTGAACAACTCCCGGAGCTTCGCACTCTTTTACAAGAAGACGTTCTTGCCGCCTATGAAGGCGATCCTGCGGCGCATTCCAATATGGAAATTGTGATGTCCTACCCCGGACTTCTTGCTGTCGCAACGCATCGCATTGCCCATGTACTCTACCAACAAGACGTGCATCTCCTTCCTCGCGTAATGAGTGAGTATGCGCATTCCCGTACAGGCATTGACATTCACCCCGGAGCAACCATTGGCAAAGGATTTTTCATTGATCACGGCACCGGTGTCGTCATTGGTGAAACGTGTGTCATTGGTGAAGGCGTCAAACTTTATCAAGGGGTTACACTCGGTGCGCGTTCATTCCAAAAAGACGAGCAAGGACATCTCGTAAAGGGAATTAAACGTCATCCAAATGTTGAGGATCACGTAGTCATTTATGCCGGTGCCACGATTTTAGGCGGAGAGACCGTAATTGGTCATGATTCTATTATTGGAGGGAACGTTTGGCTCACGCACTCCATCCCCCCACACTCACGTATTTTTTATCAGGAATCGTAAGATGAAACAGTTCCTCGCCTTTCTCTTTTTCTCTTGTGCAATGGGACTCTTCGCAGAGTTTCCTCCACTCGTTCTTGACGCCTGCTTCTCTACAACTGTAACCGACTCGGCGTCAAACAGGACTTGGCAAATTAAGCCGCGCACACAATGGATTGCAAATCCGATCCGTATCAGTGAATGCGAAGGAACAACCACCGCCTCGCAAGACGGCGTGGCACACCCAAACGGATGGGCAACCACCGCGATTTCAATCGTGACACCGCCTTTGACGGAAACCGATCCGTGCCCTATTCAACGTCAATCTTATACCGTTCGTACGATGGGAGTAGCGCCACAAACAGACATTACGTTTACACTCATTAACAATAAAGTTCTCCCCCCCTGTACCATTAAGCCTTGGGGCGATCGGCTTGCCATCGTGTCCAATGCCAACGACTGGTATCTCATTGCCGAAGCCTCTAACGCACGCCTTACGGTCTCAGATTCTGAGCCCAAGCACTATACTTTGACCGTTCCGCCTATTACCGTTAAAGGTCACAAAGACGTGACAGCGACATTACTCACTGGAGAAGGTCCCCTTCCTCCTGTTCCTCCCACTCGAAAATAATGCGCATCCTTCTTCATCTCTCCTTTACCTTTCTTCATGGGGTCCTTTGGCTCTTTGGTATTCTCGTTATGCTTTCTCTTATTGCAATGGGCGTATTGGCTTATGGCATTCCGGGGCGTTGGGTTGAAGCTCGAATCAATCGCGTGCTTCCTGAATCTGTCGGAAAAGTCACAGTAGGACATCTTGCATTTCGCCCACACACGGGTCTCGTTATTACCGATTTTCATCTTCGTAGAAGTTCTGACAATAAGATTCTTGTAGCCTTTTCGCACGCAAATCTTGAGATACACCTTTTCGCAAGGAATCTCACCGCGGCAGAACGTGTGCGGAATCTCTCCATCAGCGACCTTTACGTAGCACAGATTGAATGGCCAGAAAATGCACCGATCGACCAAGTCGATACACCTCACGCGCCCTTCCCGGATCTTTCCAAAATAGAAATTCCTTTATTCAACAACGTTGCACTTCGCCTTGACCGTCCAATGGTTCTTGATATTTCCGTTAAACAGCTCACAGGCGTTCTTCAAACCTCCGCTGACGGCATCCTCCATTTTGAAGAACTTCATGGCATTCTTGATAACGATAAAGAATCTGTTGATGCAACCATTGCTGTTGATCTTCACGATGCCAAACTCACGGCGCGTATTTTCGGTAATATTTATCAAACACGTGTCAATGGCGTTTATCGGGCACTTAATTTCCCTATCATTGAAGACTATAGTAATAATTTCATTCTCAACGCGCCGGCTCGGGGAGATTGTGCATTCGTGGTCGGATTTGATAAGTGGCGAAATCTCTTTGATTTTCGCGTCGACATCATCGCAAATGGTGGAGGCACTTATTGCGGCGTTCCTTTTGATGAAGCCAAAGGCACGATTCTTTGCAAAGGGATCTTTGATGCCGTTACAACGATTTCTCCGATTGTCGTTCGACGGAATGGGCATGTTGCGGCAACGGGATCACTTCGTTTTGACTGTCCAGCAGATCGTTTTTCATTCAATGCCAAAGGTCATGGACTTTCCCCGGAAGAATGTTTGCGCCTAATTGATTTACCTTTCACCGAAACAATTCCAGCCATCAGTAGCAACCTTCCGCCGGCAGTTTCGATTGAAGGAAGTATTCCTCTCCTCACAGAACAAGCACCGGAACACGTCATCCTCAAAGGACACGTTTCCATCGAAACGTGTATGTTCGATAAAATTCCATTAGCCGCAGCAGAAGTCGAACTTGCCATGACCAACAGCGTTTTCTCATTAACGTCTCTACGTGCTACGCTCCCCACTCGTGGTGTCATTTCAGGAAGCGTGGATATTACCGTGCCACATTCCGCAGAATATGTCGACATTCACGCCATCAATCAATTTCAAGATGCCGCGCTTTCTAATCTTCTCACACCGTTTAACATTGACACGCTTACCAACTCAACCATCAACGGCTCACTTGATTTTAGATGCAGAACCGATGACACCTTTTTGTCGTCTATCAATGGAGACTGTGATCTCAAACTTGCCGGTGGACTCATTGGGCGCTTACCTCTCTTCGCCGGATTCACGGACATTATGGCAGAACACGTTCCGGGCATTTCCGCAATTACCGATTCCTCTACGGCACATTTGCAAGGCACCATCACCAATGGCGTTTTCAACCTTCCAGACTTTTCACTCTCAGGTGATTTATTCTCGATTGAAGGACCCGTTACCTATAATATTCCTGAAAACAATATCAACGCTAAAGTCATTGCCGGTATCTTCAAACGTAATACGCTAATGGGTGAACTGACACGTTGGGCTTCCGTTCCATTCTCTACGCTCATGATGCAAATCCATGTGACCGGACCTTTTTCAAATCCACAGTGGCACGTACTAACGCTCCCCGAAAAGATTCTGGACAAAAGTTTTGGCTTCAAAAAGGACGAAGATCTTTAATATGGATATCGTATTACTGCACCCTGAAATTCCGCACAACACAGGTGCAATTGGACGGCTCTGTGTAGGATTGGGCTGGCCGCTTCATCTCGTTCGCCCTATTGGTTTTTCACTGGATGAGAACCATGTTCGTCGTGCCGGTATGGACTATTGGAAACATTTAGATTTGACGCTTCACGATTCATTTGAAGACTATCTTGCGTTACGAAAACCTTCACACCTTTGCTTCCTCAGCACGAAAGGTACGCGAACGCTCTATGAAGCGCCCCTTTTCCCTGATGGTGCACTGGTCTTTGGTTGCGAATCTTCGGGATTGCCGAAAGAATATTACACGCGTTATGTCGATCAGCTCGCCATTCTTCCTATGCCCGGCCCCTACGGGCGCTCAATCAATCTCGCCAACGCCGTTGCCATCGCTGCCTACGAGGCTTTCCGTCGCTTTAGCGCATAGTCGCTTCCGCCTATATTTCTAAAATACCGCGCGGCACGTGCCGACCTGATGAAATACTAGAATGCATCGGAGAGGGGCAATCTTTCAAAATTAGCGGTATTTCTTTTACACTCCAAAAGCAATGAAAGATGCCTCTTCTATTTCTATTTTCTACTGGATTTGATAAACTGCGTGCATCAACGGAAGGAGTTTTAACGTTATGGCAGATTGCACCCTTGTAAAGGTGAATGACAAAGTTTCATTTGGCGCAGGCGGATTGACGCTGATGGCAGGTCCTTGCGTAATTGAATCTCATGCTGCGTGTTTAGAACTCGCCGAAGCGCTTGTTCAGTTAACGACCCGTCTTGGAATCCCCTATATTTTCAAAGCTTCGTTCGACAAAGCCAATCGGACATCCCTTTCCGCCTATCGTGGTCCCGGTCTTGAAAAGGGACTTGAAACGCTCGCAGAAGTCAAACGCCGTTTCAATGTACCGATTGTGACCGATGTTCATGAGCCTTGGCAATGTGCACCTGTTGCCGAAGTCTGTGATGTCTTGCAAATCCCTGCGTTCCTTTGTCGCCAAACAGATCTTGTCATTGCAGCCGCAAAGACAGGCAAAGTGGTTAATATCAAGAAGGGACAATTCCTTGCCCCCGAAGATATGATCAACGTGGTTCGTAAAGTTGAAGCCGAAGGCAACAATAAGATTGTATTAGTTGAACGTGGCGCCAGTTTCGGTTATCACAATCTTGTCGCTGATATGCGCTCCCTTTTAGTGATGCGTGAACTCGGATATCCGGTTGTCTTTGATGCGACCCACAGCGTGCAACGCCCCGGCGGTCTCGGTGCAGGAAGTGGTGGCGATGGACGTTGGGCTCCGGCACTCGCACGCGCCGCAGTTGCAACAGGTGTTGATGGTATCTTTATTGAAACGCACTTCAACCCGCCAGAAGCACTTTCGGATGCGGCGAATGCCATTGCATTCAGCGCATTAGAAGAATTACTGGTTAAGCTGATGAAAATTGATGCGCTGATAAAATCATGATGAAATGCCTCTCTTTTATCTTCGTCTGCATCAGCTTCGGCATCGTTCATGCCGTGGAGATAACGCCGCTCGCAGAAGAACGCTTAACGCCAGAGGCTCTTGCACGTTACGCCGCTCCCGGTGAAGCCTCACGTTATGTCGCGCTTGAAGCAGAACTCTTGAAACCCGTTTCAACACTTGGACCGCCTGCGCTCAATTTGCAATTACCTGTTCGCAGTTATCCCAATGGACAGGCTCAAACGCTCGTGACAGCTAAAGAAGCATGGGTCTCTCCCGATATGCTATCGGTTCGTGGACATATCGTGCACATTGAGAATTTCAAGATGGATGGGACAATCGAGTCGACCTTGGATGCTGAAGAGATCGTTTTAGATCGTACCGCGATGCTCGCCGTTGCCAAAGGGAAAGTGCATGGCACCTACGGCGAAGATATCCTCACGGGGGAGGGCGCATGGTGTGACCTCAAAATGGAGTACGTAAAAATTCTAAAGCATGCTCAAGTGATTACTCATAGAACAAATGACGCCGATTTCTCGGCGCGTGGAATGTTTTGAAAAGGACTTAAAGATGAAAATATGTTTATTCTCTCTGCTTTGCCTTACGCTCGTACAGTCGGGAATAAGTGCAAATGCCGTTACGCCCACCGCTGATGACGATGGAATGAGTGCAGCGAAAAAAGCACTTCTCGCACCTGCGCTCCCTGCGCCTGCCACAAAAACGGTAGCACTTCGTGACACCAAAATCACCGCCGATAAGATGGAATACAACTACAAAGAAACAGTTGCTATTATGACCGACAATGTCATTGTCGATGATGCACGATTCCATTTGACCTCCGATAAACTGTTCGTTTTTCTTGATGGAACTAATAACTTAAGTCAGCTCGTGGTCATTGGTAATGTCGCCGTCTCCAATGAAAACCGCCGTGCCACATGCCAAAAAGCCGTCTATACAAAAAAAGATGCGAAGCTTGTTATGGTCGGTAAAGCGAAGCTCACCAATATTGCCGAAGATGGAAAAAAGAGCCATGTCCGTGGTGATAAGATTACGATTTGGACCGATGATCAACGCATGGAAGTTTATCCACGCCCCATATTGACGCTTCCTGCTGGAGCAACAGACGGTCTGAAGGATATGATGTAATGACAACCGAAGAAACACAACAACCAGATATCGTGGCGAAAGGTCTTAAAAAGATCTACGGTCAAAGAACTGTTGTTAACGATATTTCAATCTCCGCGTCTTGTGGAGAAGTCATTGGATTGCTAGGTCCCAATGGCGCAGGAAAAACAACCACCTTCTACATGGTGGTCGGTCTTGTTCGTCCCGATGGTGGATCTGTTACCTTTCGTGGACAGGACATCACGCATTTACCCGTTTACCAACGCGCACGTATCGGATTAGGCTATCTTGCACAAGAGGCGAGTATTTTCCGTAAATTAAGCGTTGAAGATAACATTCTTGCGATTCTTGAAACTTTACATCCCACCCGTATTGAAAAAGCGGAACGATTAGAGGAATTGCTCTCCTCTTTGGGACTTACCAAAGTTGCCAAGCAACCAGCCTATACACTCTCAGGTGGCGAACGTCGTAAACTTGAAATCGCTCGCGCACTTGTGCGTCGTCCAGCGATTCTGATGCTCGACGAACCTTTTGCAGGCGTTGACCCTCTTGCCGTCAACGATATCCAGAAAATCGTCCGAGGACTCAAAGAACAAGGTTTAGGTGTGATTATCACGGATCACAATGTCCGTGAAACACTCAATAGTGTTGATCGCGCTTATATCGTTTTTGAAGGACGTATCCTCTGCGAGGGGACGAGCGAAGAGCTCATTAACAACCCGCAGGCAAGACATTCTTACCTCGGTGATAACTTCCGTATGTAGGAAGATTGCCGAGGATGACACACCAACCAACGAAAGGTAGGTAACACATGACAATAGAAGTGAATGCACGTCACAAAGACATTTCCGAAGGTTTCCGTGAATACGCGAAACAGCGCGCAGAAAAAATCGGGGAATCGTTCCCGATGGTTGAATCTGTTCGCGTCGTGATGGATTTCCAAAACAAGCTTTGCTCTGCTGAAGTCATTGCCCAGCGTAAAGATGAGACCTTCGTCGGTTCTGCAGATACAGACACCTCGATGCGTGCCGCAGTCGATATGGCCGCCGCCAAGGTCGAAACGCAAATCCGCAAAAAACGCGCGAAAGCTTATGTTGAGCCGGCTCGCAAAGCCGCTCAAGCCGCAGAAGCGTCTAAATAAGCCTCAAGAGAAACACAGCGAACGAATGAGCCCTCCTCAACAGCCAACAGTCAATCCTCGCACCACGCCTAAACTCACGGTGCAGGCTTTCTACAATGCTTCACGGGAAGCGTTGGAGTTAGAATTGTTGTCTGGAGAAAGAGGGCTCTCCCGTCCGATTGAAGAAGCCGTCATGCACCGACCTGGGTTGGCGCTGACTGGCTTTTACGATTTCTTTGCGAATCGGAGAATTCAGGTCTTTGGGCGTGCGGAAGCAACGTATCTTCACTCCTTGGAACCTGAAAAACGGAAGTTCCGTTGGGAAGAGATGCTCCAGCACGACGTGCCGTGTGTCATTCTCTGCGGAAAGCCGAAAGAACCGATTGGTGCAGATGCACTTGAACTCTCAAATCGCTTTTCTGTCCCTTTGTTTACAACGAAACAAAAAACGCTGGGGCTCATTACTCGTGGATCGCTACTGTTACATGACCTCACTGCACCACGTGCACTTATGCACGGGACACTGGTAGATGTCGGTGGCGTGGGAGTCCTTCTTGAAGGTGATCCCGGAATTGGAAAAAGCGAAACTGCGCTTGGCTTAGTGCGTCATGGAAATGCGCTGATTTCCGATGATATCGCCCTACTCACCATTGATGCACATGGCGATTTGCGTGGTACCGCGCCAGATCATATGCGTGGTTTTATGGAGATTCGTGGGCTCGGTTTTCTACACCTTCCAACGCTTTACGGTATTGCTGCTGTAAAACTGGAAAGCCGCCTTGATCTCATCGTCTCCCTCCGTCGTTGTAACAACGATGATGATGTCGACCGTACCGGTTCAGATGTTAAGACCTGTGACATTCTCGGATTAAAAGTTCAGCGGTTAACGGTTCCAGTTGCCGCAGGACGTGACTTCGTGAATGTTGTCGAGACTGCCGCCGCAGCTTACAAAATGCGCCGGTCTGGAATTGATGCTGCCGCCATTCTTGACGAACAAATCGTTGCACATTATCAAACTCTGGAGCAAAATCATGAATGAAATTGTCACCAAAACAGTCGTGTTAAAGAATAAGTACGGAATGCACGTACGCCCTGCTGGACTTTTCGCCAAAACTGCTGCACGTTATCGTGCGGAAGTCACGGTAGAGAAAGATGGCGTCAGTGTTCCCGGGAAAAGTATCATGGCACTCATGACGCTTGAAGCGGTCAACGGGACCTCTCTCTTGATTCATGCTTCGGGTGAAGAAGCCCAAAAAGTCGTGGATGAATTAGAAGCTTTAGTTGAACGTAAATTCGATCTTCCCGATGAATAACAGCGCAACACTCAAACCGCATACACATGAGTGATTCGGCAACCAGCCATGCAAAATTATACCGAGGTCTTGCGGCCTCTGGTGGATTGGTATTTGCGCCCGTTGTTCGGTTCGTTTCAAAAAAAGAACGCGCCGTTCCACATTATGAAATTCCCGACAAAAGATTGAATGCGGAAATTGCACGGTTCTATTCCGCACTTGACACCTCTCGTTCACAAATTGACGACCTTGCAAAAAAAACAGAACAGCATGCGTCCTCTACAGAAGCCGGAATTTTCGATTCGCATCTCATGATGTTGGACGATACTTTTTTCATTTCTGCCGTTGTAAAAAGTATCCGTAATCAACATGACAATGCCGAGTGGGCGATTCAAGGTACGTTTGACTCAATGATTGAAATCATGAAACGTATGGGCGATGCCTACCTGCGCGAACGTGTCGCAGATATCGTTGATGTGCGCGACCGTTTAATTGACAATCTTCTGGGAGGTGATGCTCAGCGAACACTTCCTGCGATTGATCGACCGTCCATCATTATTGCCGATGCAATTTCCCCTTCAGATGCAGTTTCGCTTCCGCGTCGTTTTATTCGCGGTATGGCAACAGAGCAAGGCTCTCTCACCGCGCACGTGACAATTCTCTCACGTGCGCTTGGTGTTCCTGCCGTCGTCGGCATTGGGCAAAGCTTAGAGTCGATTCAAGTGGGTGACGAAGTCGCCTTAGACGGGTTTCATGGACTCCTTTGGCACCACCCCGATGAAAGTATCAAAACTGCACTCATGGCGGATACCGCCTCGCAACGTGCCGCACAAGAACATCGTCATCGCCTTGCCGATCAACCAGCGATAACCCCCGACGGCGTCCGCGTCACCCTCCTTGCCAATACCGATCACAGCGTTGGGTTTGATGCTATCAGTGAACATGGTGCCGAAGGTATCGGACTTTATCGCACGGAATATTTATGGATCGGTCTTGGACGCGAACCTTCTGAAGAAGAACAGTATCGCGCCTATTCAGATGTCATTCGCGCATGCAAAGGAAAGCCTGCAACGTTGCGCGTCCTTGATATCGGTGGCGATAAAATGATTGGACGTGAAGCCATCAGTGAAGCGAACCCCTTCCTTGGGAATCGTTCCGTCCGTTATCTGCTCAACAATCTGAAAACATTCCGTGCACAAATTCGTGCAATTCTACGTGCCGCCATTGTGGGTGAGTGCGAAATGATGTATCCGATGATTGCAACACTTGATGAATTACGTGCGTGCAATTCTTTTGTCGAAGAATGTAAACAAGAACTTGAAAAAGAAGGTATCCCTTTCCGCCGAGACGTTCCTACGGGAGTCATGATTGAGATTCCCTCTGCCGCGCTTCAAGCACATCGATTTGCCAAAGAGGTCGCATTCTTTTCTATCGGTACAAATGATCTCGTACAGTATACTTTCGCCGTCGATCGTGGCAATGAATCGGTTGCACACCTTTATCAACCACTTCATCCGGTCATTCTCTCGATGATACACGGAGTTGTTCTGGCTGCAAAAACTTATAATCGCCCTGTCTGTGTCTGTGGCGAAATGGCTTCAGATCCGCTTGCAGCGATCTTGTTGGTCGGGATGGGGATCCGTCGATTGAGTATGTCCGCGAACCTTATTCCTCGTATCAAAGAACTCATTTGCCGCATTGCCTATTTCGATATGCAACGTCTCGTTGACACCCTTCGTCGGAATGACGTCACTTCTGCGATTGAAGTCGCCGAAAGATGTCGTGAAGTCATTCGCAAATATGCCCCCGATGTCCTCGATTCTTAGGAATATCCCATGATTAAAGCAATCAAAGCATTCTTTATAGAATCTCTTTGGAGAGTTGAACTTGCAGATTGCGCGATTTGGAAACGCTTTTTGCTCAATCCCTTACGGTTCACAATCCTCACGGTGCGCATTTACCTGCGCGATGGTGCGCTCCTGCACGCTTCGGCACTAACTTACATTACGATGCTTGCGATTGTCCCCGTGTTAGCACTCGGGTTAACATCGCTTAAGACGTTCGGCGCAAGAGATCTTGCCGAACGTAAAATCATGGCGAAGATTGATGTCTTTGCTGCCGCAATGGAACAGAACGCTGCTCAAAATGAGTCTCATCTTGTTCCGCGTGTAACGACCGATACCGTTCCTAGCGCAACGGATCAAAGTCATACCAAAAACTCAACTCAAGCTGCATTCGCCGTAGAGTTACGCGCCCTTTGCCAAAAAGTTTTCAAGCAAATTGATTCTATTAACTTTGCCAAAATTGGAACCGTAGGTGCAGTTGCGCTCATCTTTATGGTTATTGGTGTACTTGGAAAGATTGAGAACAGTTTTAATATGATTTGGGAAGTCGCAAAACCGCGCCCTTTATGGCGTAAATTTACAGACTATCTCAGTGTCATTATTATTGTCCCACTCCTTTTGTTAGCCTCCACTTCGCTTCCCGTTCTGGATGCCGTCACAAAACTCAATCCTCATGCCGGAAAACTTGCGACCTTCATTACAAGCCTTGGCGTTTTCAACCTCCTTGTCCCGTTCATCATTGGCGTTGTCCTTTTTGCGTTCCTTTTTGGATTCCTGCCCAATACAAAAATTCGCCTTTCCAGTTGCTTCTTAGGTGCCATTGCCACCACGCTCATTATCACTGTTTTTTTCAAACTTTGCGTTATTCTTCAAGTCGGCATCGCCAACAACAGTGCCCTTTACGGCTCCCTGATTGCGCTCCCCATCTTGCTCTTTTGGATTTACTCAAGTTGGCAAATTATTCTCTTTGGTGCTGAGATTTGCTACGTTCACCAACATCACACCGAATTGGTACGCGAGTATGCGTTCTCCCACCCTTCGGAGCGCGATAGCATTGTGATTGCCCTTGCACTCGTGCTTCGTTCGGCACAGTCCATCCAAGAGAACAATCGTCCGCTCAATTTCGAAACGTTTGCCAAAGAGTTTGCGCTCCCCGCCCGTGACATTGTCCGCATTGCAGCTCTGCTCGAACGCAATCACATTCTCATTCCCGTCTCTGAAGGAACTGCAGATGACACGCCTTCAGGTTATGTCCTCAGTCGCTGTTCAACTCAACTCAAAATCTCCGATATCATCAATGCCTGTCTTGATAATACACAGGGCGAAAATGTTATTCGCAGATCGCGTCCACAAGGTCCGCTTGTCAAAATTTCAGAACAGTTCTCAACCGTTCTAACGTCGAATTTCCAGCAAACGATTGCGGAAGTTCTTCTCCAAACAGACAAGGCTTAACCCATGTACGCTCACCGTCGAGGCTTCACACTTCTTGAGGTCATTCTCGCGGTCATCATTTTGGGTGCGGGGCTCACAGCCATTTATAAATCAATTATTGTCAACGTCCGCATGGTCGAAGTTTCACGTAATCGGCAAGAAGTCGCCTATGTCTTTTCTCTCGGCGAAATGCGTCATCCCTTACGCGATATCAAAGACATTGAAAAGGAAATCCCAGTAGACTCTGACACGTCACTTGTGGAAGGATTTACCTTCTCGCGAACAGTCGATGAAAAAGAAGACCCCGAAGAGGGCGTTGAAGATGATGGGCTCTACGTGGTACGAACGGTAGTCTCATGGGATAACGAACGACAACGGGAAGAAATCATCCGTTACATTCGAAAGGCTTCCTAATGAATCATACCGCTGCAAACCGTACTACGCAGGCGGGCTTTTCGCTTGTTGAAATTCTCATTGCACTTTCTTTGCTCGGACTTATCACCGTCATGCTCTTCACTTCCTTCTACAGTGTCAACCGCGCATGGACCACGGGACGCGAAGTCATTGATGCCACCGGACACAGCGACTATCTCCTCGAACAACTTTCTGCGGCACTCCGCTCGGCCTATACGCCGGGATCTGGCGAAAAATATGGCTTCGTTTTCACCGATGACGGAGAAGGAAAATCAGCACGCGATATCATTGAATGGACGAAGATCGGTCCAGCACTCATTGGAGAAAACGCAGAGTTTTCAAACGTACCGCATCGAATACGTGCCTATCTTTCCGAACCCAATGGCGAAAAGAGCCCCGGTGGATTTACCGTACGATCATGGCGACAGGATCTCCAACTTGAAGCGTTTAATCCCGAAGAGGATACCGCCGAACTCTGTCTCTCGCCCAAGGTCATTGCCTTTAACTGCCGAATGCTCGATCCCGATCAACCTCGAACCTCCGATGGAGAACTTAATTGGATTGATGATTGGGCAAAGACGAATACACTGCCGATTGCCGTTGAACTGACGTTCTGGATGGCGCCACCGCTGAAAGACGAAGAGCCAATTGAGAGTAAACGAATCGTAGAGCTCCCCATGGGCGCACTTTCTCAAAACCCAAGTCTCGGTTCGTCTGCGAATGATGAAGCGCGTCGCGGAACCTCGACAACCGTTGGCGGTAAAGGGCATGGCACACAATTTGATGATAGCTCTGATGGTATCTTCCGCCCCGGTCAAAATCCGGGGAAAAATCCGGGAAACAGTACCGGAGGCAGTGGCAATATCCGACCGCCCTCACATACAAACAATGCACCGCCTCCGAAACCGTAGCGCCGCTGCCCACGCTTGAAGCGCCAGAGCCGCTCCCAATGACGACTCCGCTCCTTACGCTCGCCGGCAGGTAACAAACAGAGGTGTAGATACGCCCTATGACGGATCCGACTGACTTCCCCTCTCCCACGACAAAGCCCTCGCAGAGAATGCGAGGGCTTTATTCATCCTAATGAGTGAGTGCGCAACTTGCGCTAGTCCTCTTTCACCGTCTTCTTAAAGTGCTCCTGCGCGCGCAATTGACGCCGCGTCTTAATCGGTTCTTCGGGACAAGCACTAAACCGCATACTTTCGCCACCTTCATCAAAAGGTATTCCACGGTAATCCATCGTATTACCGCCATTGAAAAGTCCGGCCTTTTCTGCTTCTGTCGGCCACGGCTTCCAATCTTGCGTATAAGTATATGTCGCCTTTGAAATCGGAAGTCCCCAGATTTCAAAGTATGGCGTAAGGTCACGTTGTACCGCCTTCGACCACGCACAACAAATACGATCTGCAATCGCAGCGGTCGGATATTTGTCACCTCGATCCATTGCAATTTTCACGACACTCTCCACGCCGAAATAATGAGCCAACGTCATATAGAATACTAATCGATTTCCGCCTGCCACCTTCCATAAGTCGGGTGTATTCTTTGCCGCTTTACTTGCGATATCGTTCCACTGGTCGTCCATAATACGGGTGAAGCGCGTCTTATTCAACAAGTTCATGACACACGTGCCAAAGAAATTGTTAACGACTTCGATATTGCCGGGAAGCGCGAAGATTCCATTCTCGCCTTGCCCCATATTATGCCCAATCTCATGAAGTGCACCCCACGATCCGACACGTTGAAGCGTAGGAAGGTGCATCATACTGCCACCCCATAAAATACACATAATCGGATATCCCGAGTGTCCTGCACCAATCGAAATTTGCGTATCATCAACGACTCGGATGGCAGTCCACTTCGGTTCTTTCTCACGCGAGGCAACGAGCATCGCTTTCGGTGCTCTGGGATCGGTCGGAACATTTTCCTGTTCAATCGTTGTGCCATAGCGATTGGCGGCAACCGCCGCCGCTTGACCTTCTTTTTTGACTTCCGTCGCGGCGCGAACAAGTTCCTCATTATCAGGCGGCGCATCGAGATTCAGCTGCACCAATTTACGATTGACAATGCCCCACTCACGCTTTGGCCGCACGATAATTATTTGCTTCTGTATCTGTCGGTAAACTGCGACCCGAAACGCGATGCATAATTGCCGCAGCCTTCCCCCACCATTGGGCAAGCGCAACCATATTTTTAACCTTCAACATATGCTTCGCTTCAACAGTAAAAATAATATTCTTGCATTGAAGTTCGCCCCACGGCGCTTGATATTTTGAAATGGTCTTTTCCCAATCTTCATTCGTATCAAGTCCAAGGCGGAACCATGGCATCTGCACGCATCCGCTAATTTCAAGCTCCATCGGACGTTGTCCACCGCTCCACGTCAACCAAAGAATGCCACCGAGCACGTGACCGATCTCTTGGCGTTTCTTCGTAATCGAAAAGCGACGCACCATATTCGGCCAACGCCACAAGGGGCGATTGTCCGTAATCTGCTGCCACCCCATCTTAACCTTCATTAAGTTGATTGGGATTTCTTTATCCGGCTGTCCATCGTCATCAAGCGCCATAATTTGAGGCTCAAGCGCATCGGTGTGACATCCGATTTGCGCCGTCAAATTCCCCGATAAAGAACCACATTTAATCGTTACAATTTCACCCGGTGGCACATATAATCCAGTGCTCAGATAGCCGCCTTCACCCGGGTAGAGTGTAATCTTCTTCGTGACACGTTCCGCCTCGGCAGGAACTTTCCCCGGCCACAAATCAGCAGACTTCGCCGGATAAAGCTCGTCCATCGGCAAACTCTGCGCCTTCCAGCTTTGATAACGCACCAAGAGCAATTCCAAAGGATATTTGATACTCACCCCACGCGAGGGACCACAAATAACTTCTCCTCCTCGACGATATAACAGCTCATCCAACGTCGCTTTCAGTTGCTTCGCATCCTTCGAGACTGATCCGCCCTCGGACGTATTACTATTGAAAACACGCATCGCCTCCACATAGGCAAGAATGCCGCCGCCGGTCTGCTTGACATTATCGGACAGACCGACACTGCCATCTCCTTTTGCGTCCTCACCTTTCTTCTGTTCAACCTCCAGTAGCTGAATCGACTCAAACCACGGGCCACAAGCCT
This sequence comes from Kiritimatiellia bacterium, assembly GCA_036651955.1. Lineage (GTDB taxonomy): Bacteria > Verrucomicrobiota > Kiritimatiellia > RFP12 > DVOR01 > Spyradenecus. The sequence goes on along the minus strand of JAVVWU010000005.1, from coordinate 2,749 downwards.
TCGCAACTTTTTTCATCCGCTCGCGTTCTGCCAACTCCGCACGATATTCTGCCGCCGTCGGCAACCCATTCGTTGCCACAATTTTACGATCATAATCCAACGTCTCAACCGCACGACCTTTCGAGTCAAATTTCGGTTCCGACACGTTACGAAATGACACCTGTGCGACGAGAAGCCACGGCATCAAAGCGAGGCAGAGAAAAAGAGAAGCTTTTTTCATGGTGCTGAACTTTCCGTATTCCAATCAATCGTAATTCTTCCTGCTGCGGATCCTTGACCTCTCCCGCTCGCAAGAACCATACGCAAGGCGCGTAACCAATCATCTTCATTCCCCTTCGGTCGCAACCGTAGCACCGATTCGGGAATCCCATTATCGTCCAAAACAATCTCAAAAATCGCCTCTCCCCGTGTCCCCTTTGGCGCAGGAAATTCCGCGAACAATCGATAGTTCGCCGCCAACAACAACGGCGAAAAACGCGCCCGAATCGCCCGATCCTTCCGCACCTCTGGCTGCGGCACAAAAGGTGGCACCAGATGCACCTCCGAAACGCATACCGCTTCCATATCGCCTAAAGCCAAAGGCGGCAACGGCTGAAAGTCTAATTGCGCCAGTTCCACAGGAAGCGTCTTGAGCGAAATGCCAATATCCTCATCACTCAAAGCCCCCGCTAAACGCTTCGCATTCCCTGCACGAACAATCGCTGCTACTTCCGCCGCCGGCGCACGTACAAGCCGAAGCCCAGAAAAAGGCAATGCGTAACGCCCGCGACCTAACATTGCACCGCGACCAAAAGGATTCGTTGCCACAATCAACATCGCCAAACATCCCAGCGTCATCGTCAACAACAGCACGGTCGCCCACCAATATGTAAACGCACGCCGCACAGGAGATCTTTGGCGACGACGTTCCGTATAATGGCGAATCCGTTTCCGGCGACGCTCAATATTCAGACGACGTGCCATCATCAGTTCCCCGTCTCCACGACCGTCTCAACTAAATTCACCCGTTCCGTACCACACGCGCGCAGTCTTTCCACCCACGCCAAAGCCTCGCCATACGGAACCGCCTTATCCACGACCAAATTCAACTCCGGTCCCGGATGCGTCTGCGCCAATGCCTCAAGCTCTAACGGATTATCCGAAGAATATCGCCCCTCGTCCAACAGTAAAACCGTACATTCTGCACGTCCAGGAGCCACCAAGCGACGAATAACTGCCGTGGGGCAACGCGCCAATAATCCATCTGACATCGGCGCCTGTGGCAATTCCACGACACGCCCCGGCTGAACAATCGTTTGCTGTCCAATCAAAAAAACCAACATCCCTGCAACGACAAGATCAATCCATGGCACCATCAAAAGAAATGAACGAACCACACGATTATGCGGCCAACGGCTTCCAGTAAAAGAATGTCGCTGCCAACTAAAATAACTCTTCGGTTCGTTCTTACCCATTGACCGCCTCCCCCTCGGGACAACGCGCCAAATAATCCAACATCAAAGACACACTCGTATCCATCTCCAACGACAGCGCATTGATGCGCAGAAGCAACACATGATGCGCGACATAACAGCCCGCCGCACCGACCAATCCGGCAATCGTTGTAATCAATGAGGCCGCGACCGCACCCACCAAATCGCCCGTCTGCACCAAAGGCGCTTGCGCATCCAGCGTCGTTAATGCCACATATCCTCCACAAAAAGTGCCAATCAGCCCCAACAGTGGCAACAGTTGTGCGAACAGTGACAGCAACATCGACCGCCGTTCCAACCGCGACATTTCCGCATGCGCTGTCGCCGCAAGAATCTCACGCAAATTGATCTCATCGGAATCGCGATGCGCAATCGCCTCAGAAACAAGTGCTGGCACCGGCCCCGGAGTTTCATCACAAATCGCTAAAGCTTCATCGACCTGCCCCTTGTCCAACACATTAAAAACACCTTGCAAGAAATCTTGCGGATCAATCCCTATCTTACGCAAACGCAATAAGCGATCCACGAAAATCACCAACGCCGTCAATGACAGCACCACAATAATCCAAAGCAATACGCCACCTTCTAAAAAAAATCTCATATCCGTTCCTTCATCGCTGCACAAACTGCCTCAATCTCCGCGCTTCGCCAACGTGTTGGATACTCACGACACTGTGCTGGACGCGCTGCGTGTACACTGCATAATGAATCTTCCGTAAGAAATCGACAGGGAGCGGTAAAATCACCAGCGAGAACCAATCCCGTCCGATGAGGAGAAAGCTCCGTATACTGAGCCACAAAATCTTCCGTCGAGAGATGCAACTCGTTTGCCAATAGCACCAAATCCGCTTCCGTCAAACGCACATAACCGGGAACGCGACAACACGCCCCGCATCGTTGACAAAAGAACTGCGCCCTTTCGGATTCCATTGCAACTTAGTATAGCAGATTAACCTCTCTTCCCAATACAGATTATGCAGACTCCTTCCGTAGGAAGAGTCGCTCTACTCTCTCCCCTCATCTCCCCTGCACGCATCGCCTATCGTTCATTACAGCCGCCACGAAATGACAAAGAAAGTCTACTCCTCTCTATGGGTCAGCCCAACAAAAAATTGGGCAACACTATTTGAGCGCGCAAAGATGCGATCGGCAATCGTAAAATGAAATAGAGCTTCGATTCACAAACAACACTTATGCAGGAAATTAGAAGCATCTAATCGCCATTTAGATAAAGTTCGGACGCACTTCGTCATTTCTGGAGAGACGCTACCCGAGCA
>JAVVWU010000004.1:0-69152 GCA_036651955.1 Kiritimatiellia bacterium | reverse complement strand
GATCTCTTTTATCATCATCGCCCCGATCCCAAAACACCGGAAGAGGAATCATGGCAAGCGCTGGTCGATATTGTACGTGCAGGAAAAGCTTTGTATGTAGGGCTTTCAAAATATTCACCCGAAGCATTGGCTCGTGCCGTTACATTTTTCCGCGCACAACATACGCCTTTTATCCTACATCAAGTCCGTTACAATCTCCTTTGTCGTGATGTTGAAAAAGAAAGCCTTGCGGTCGCCGCTCAAGAAGGATTAGGCGTTTCCGTTTTTTCTGTTCTCGCGCAAGGATTGCTCACCGAGAAATATTTAACAACCATTCCACAAGATTCGCGAATTGCAACAGGGTCTCTCTTCCTTACGGAGAAATCGCTCACAGAAGATTATCGCCAACGTATAATTCGTTTGCGTGACCTTGTTCGTCCAGCCGGTTATTCAGTGCCGGCATTTGCATTGCGATGGGCGCTGCGTCGGTCTGAAATTACAACGGCAATTATTGGCGCCTCGCGTCCTGAACAAATCTGTGATAATGTTAGCGCCCTTTCTCTCCCCGAACCGTCTGCTGACCTCTACTTGGCAGCCGAACAACTCTTGGAATCGCATTTATGAACGACACCATCAATATGCTTATTCTTGCCATTGTGCAAGGTCTGACCGAATTTCTTCCTGTGAGCTCTTCCGGACATCTTGTTCTTGCGAAGCAGGCGCTAGGATTTGACGTTGCGAGTGGTTTAGGTGTTGTTCTTATTTTACACCTCGGTACGCTTGTCGCCGTTTTCGTGTATTACTGGAAATTCATTCAGAAAACTGTGGTTGGGCTTTTTCATCACGATGCGGAGGCGTGGCGTTTTACCTGTGCCATTCTTATCTCAATGATTCCAGCCATCATCGTTGGACTCTTATTAAAAGATAACTTTGACGCGTTGGAAAAACGTCCCGAATGGGTTGCGGCGTTCCTTGTTGTTACAGGACTAATTTTATTGACCACGCGCATTTGGGGACGTGACGAAGGAAAAGAGGTTAATTCAAAACGCGGATGGATAATTGGCTTAGCACAGGCGTTTGCAATGCTTCCGGGAATTTCGAGAAGTGGTAGTACTATTGCCGCATCGCGTTTTCTAGGTATCGCTTCTGATAAAGCAGCAGCCTTTTCATTCTTGATGGTCGTGCCAATTATTATTGCAGGGAATGCGCTCGAGCTTCTCAAAGGTGGAGAGGGCGGTGCATTTGAAGGGCTTCCGCTAGGGCTCGCGGCATTAGGCTTTTTCGTTTCTGCGGTTGTAGGTTATTTGAGTGTTGCCTTTATGGTGCGTCTACTCAATCGCCACTACTTCTGGCTCTTTGGCTTTTATTGTATCGCCGCCGGGACACTCTTTCTCGTATTCAAGTAATCTATCAGGAATGCTTGCGAGCAGACAAGAAGCGGTTAAATCTCTACACGATGCACCAGGTCTACGCGAAATGAAAGCGTATCGCGTGCAAATCATTGGCGATGACAATGGGTTTTTGCTACACTAAAGAAGTTTTCTATCGATTCTATTTGAATTTTTAGACGCAACAAGGATTTTTATGTACGAAAATGAAAAACGTGAACATGAACTCATTATCCGTAACGGATGGTTGTTAATTCTTGTCCCGCTCTTGTTGGGAATAGGTGGTGGCAGTGTACTTTGTGCAAGCGCCAATCTTCCGTGGGTGGCAACTGCGTGGCTGATATTCTGTATTGTTTTTGCGCTTTTCATGTTGTGGTTTTTCCGTAATCCAACGCGCGTAGCTCCCGTTGGCGAAGAAAATATTGTCTCGGGTGCAGAAGGCACCGTGCGCTCCGTGCAATATGTCACAGAAGATGACGGCACGCCAGCGAGTGCGGTTGTCAAAGAATTTTTCCCCGGGCAACGTGCAGTTCGTATTTCCACTTTTCTTTCTCCTTTGCACGTCCATGTGAACCGGCTTTCGATTGGTGGGGTTGTCAAGCAATGCGAATATCGTCACGGGAAGCATCTGCTCACCATGGATGAACGTTCGAGCCTTTACAATCAGCATTCTATTATTCTTGTCGAAGATTCCGATGGACTTCGTTGCCTTCACAAACAAATTACAGGGCCGATTGTTCGCCGCGTAATTTTTTGGCTTGAGCAAGGGCAGCGGGTCAAACGTGGTGGGATCCTTGGCATGATGAAATTCGGTTCACGTATGGATATTTGGTTACCGGCGGATCGCGTTGAAGTCTCTGTTGTTCCGGGTGATCCTGTTCGTGCGGGCGAAACCGTTATTGCAAAACGGAAGTAATTCGATGAAAAAGAAACTTCACATTAAAAAACCGTCTGCACACACCAATAAAGTTGGATTTGTGAACTCGATTACATCGGGTGCGCTTCTATGCGGTTTAATGTCAATGCTCTTTTCTGCGACAGGTAATTTCTACTGGGGCGCATTGCTCATTTTGGGTGCGATGATTTTAGATGGTATTGATGGCACCATGGCGCGTCTTTTGAAAGCGGAAACGGCTTTTGGCGCAGAGTTTGATACGTTTGTGGATCTCACGGCATTTGGTATTGCGCCTGCGATGCTTGTTTATTTTTACCTTTTTTCAACGCCGCTCGATCCGATTCACACCATTGGTGTCTTTTTAGCGTTGGCAATTGTACTCTCCGGAGCAATTCGTCTTGCGCGATTCAAAGTTGTTGATGAAGATCACGGTATGAGCGGTTATACAGGAATGCCGATTACTGTAAATGCGCTCTGTCTCGCCGGAATTATTCTTTTCATTGAAGCATGGAAAAAGGCAAAAGGCTTCCCCGAGCTTCCTGTATGGTGCAATCTTCGCGATGGTGGATGGCTCTCGTGGGTGATGTATATTAACTGCATCATTTCCTTACTTCTTCAAGTTTCTCCTTTTAAGTATCCGAAACCAACCAATACGCCTTTGGGGCAATTCATCGGTGTTCTCGCATTTCTCGGACTTTTCATCGGTGCAAAAACAGCGGTCATTTCGTGTTGTTATCTTGTTCCAATCACCCTCTTCTACATTTACGTTGCGCCTTTTTGGTACATCCTAAAAAGACATTGTCTTGCGAAGAAAGTCCACACGAGTTTATGAACGTTGCTGAAAAGATTCTTCGATCTCATCTTCTCTCTGGTGAACCTAAGGCCGGCGAAGAGGTTGCGATTCGTATTGATCAAACGCTCACGCAAGATGCCACAGGAACAATGGCATATCTTCAGTTTGAATCTATGGGTTTGCATCGCGCAAAAACTGAACTCTCCGTCAGCTATGTCGATCACAACACCGTTCAAATCGGATTTGAGAATGCGGACGACCACGATTATTTACAGTCCGTTGCGAAGAAATATGGCGTCATTTATTCCAAGCCGGGCAACGGCATCTGTCATCAATTACATCTTGAACGTTTTGGAAAACCGAACAAGACGCTGATTGGTTCTGACTCTCACACGCCGACGGGTGGAGGGTTAGGAATGCTCGCCATCGGTGCAGGTGGAATTGATGTTGCGGTGGCAATGGGCGGTGGAGCCTTTTATCTCGCGTGGCCGAAAATTGTCGGCATCCGTCTCACCGGAAAACTTCATTCAGGCGTTTCTGCCAAAGACATCATCCTTGCCGTTCTTCAAAAGTTTGGGAGTAAGGGGAACGTTGGCAAAGTCGTCGAATATTATGGTCCCGCGCTTGCCGATTTAGACGTTCCTTCGCGCGCTACAATTACAAATATGGGCGCAGAGCTTGGCGTTACGACTTCTCTTTTCCCTTCAGATAAGGTTACGCGTGCTTTTCTAAAAGCACAGGGACGTGAACAAGATTGGGTTGAACTCATTGCTGATGATGAGTGCTACGATGAGACGTGGGAACTGAATCTTTCAACGCTTGAACCGCTTGTTGCGGCACCGCATAATCCCGGTAATATTGAAACGGTTGCCGAGCATTTGGGGCAAAAAGTAAATCAGATTATGATTGGCTCTTGCACCAACTCTTCCTATCGCGATATTAAGACTGTAGCGCTCTTGCTCAAAGGCAAAGTCATTTCTCCGGAGGTTGAAGTCGGTATCGCCTGCGGATCCAAACAAGTGGTGCGAATGCTTGCCGATGAACAGCTTTTAAGCGAACTCATTGCTTCGGGTTGCCGTATCCTTGAAAATGCCTGCGGATTCTGCATCGGTGCTCATATGAGCCCTGCGACCAACGCCGTTTGTTTGCGAACGAGCAATCGTAATTTCGAGGGACGTTCAGGGACACAGTCGGCAAAAGTCTATCTCGTCTCTCCTGAAACGGCAGCGGCAGCCGCATTGACTGGCGTTTTCTCCGATCCACGAACCTTAAACGTCCCAACCGTTGCGATGCCCGATCATTTTACAGTCGATGATTCTCTGTTCCTTTATCGCGAAACGGCAGGTCAAGGTCTACCCGAGACTGAGATTGTTCGTGGTCCAAATATCGGAATCGTTCCTGCCGGAATGCCCATTGCCAAAGATTTAGATGGTATTGCGACCCTTAAGGTCGGCGATAAAATTACGACGGATCACATTATGCCTGCCGGCGTTCGTCTCAAATATCGCTCGAATATTCCACAGTACGCCCATTACGTTTTTGAACATACGGATCCGCACTTTTACGCTAACGCCATTGCGATTCGAGATAAAGGTAAAGCCAATATCATTGTCGCCGGCGAAAGTTATGGGCAGGGGTCCTCTCGTGAACATGCGGCTCTTTGCCCGATGTTCTTGGGTGTTAAAGTTGTTATTGCCAAGAGTATTGAACGCATTCATCGTGCGAACCTGATTAACTTTGGCATTGTTCCTTTTGTCTTTGCCGATCCTTCAAGTTATGACCAGATTCGCCAAGGCGACACACTTTTGATTGATGGCTTGCGCCCGTCTATTGAGGGAGATGGTAGAGCCACCGTCCGTAATCTTACACAAAACACGATATTTGACGTAAAGACCGAATTGTCGGATCGTCAAAAACGCCTACTTCTTGCCGGTGGCCTTCTTGCTGCCGTTGCACAAGGACAGGCTTAAAGGAGCACACATGAGCGACGTAGATATGCCCGAAAATTTCGGCTTTGACTTTGCACCCGATTGGGCACGCAAATCTGCCGACGAATACGTCAGCCGTTATCAAGATAAGGACTATGACGAACGGACCGGACGCGAGGGACATTCCCGTCGTGACAGTTTCCGTGATCGTCCGCCTCGTCGTGAATACGAAGATCGCTCCTCCTCTCGTGGTCCTCGCCCCCCTCGTAATAATGAAAACGATAGCCGTTCGCGTCGTGATTTCAGCGATCGCCCGAGTATGGCACCTGTTGCACGTCAAGAAGAGTCTGCACCGCGTTCCTATCGCCCACGCAATAACGACGAACGTTCGTATCAACGTCAAGAACCGGTTTATCCGCTTGATGCCGATATTCGTATTCTTCCCAATCAGAAGAATTTGGGTGTCATTATCAAGACACTTCAAAGTACTCATATTGCTTTCCCGATGAAGAAGTTTGTCAACCTCTTCTTGGACAATCCGCAAGCGTGTTTGGTTCGTTTTGAAGTTGCTCCTGAATCAGAAACACGGTTCTGGACATGTAAGACTTGTGGATTTGTGACGTTGAGCGAAGACGAAATGGTTCAGCACATTCTCACGACACATCTCGCCGATATTTTCGAAGTTTCGGAAGAAGCTTGTGAACCGCCTTCCGGCTCCTACCCTTGTGTCGCAAAATGCACACTCACCGGCGAATGGGTCGGAGCACCGAATCATCACTCGTATAAACGTCGTGTAGCGGAGCTTGCGGCACGTACGGGAATGTCTGAACGTGATTATTTGCGTACAATTGAAATGTTCCGTGACGCGGAATCTGTTGATGCGTGGAAGCAATCGGTTACGAAACAAACCGTTTACCGGCTCAAACAACAACCGGTGCCTGCAGTTGCACCCGTAGCAGTTGCATCCGAAACAGAAGCAGAAGAAGGTGCGCCTGTTGCCGTTGAAGCTTCTGAGCCGGTTACCGAAGAAGCCGTTGCGCCTGTTGTTTCAACGATTGCCTACAACCACGAGCAAGCCGAAGCATTCTTCCGCAGTGATATCATGCCGAAGATTGTTACAGTCTCCAAGCACGTTTGTTTGCCCGTTTCGTTGGCGCAAACCTCCTCGTCACTTCCGTTGAAGCTCTTGCTCAAGTATACGTTACGTGATGAACAACGTTACCCGCGCTCGCTCTTCTTCGCCTTGCGTGGTGCATTCCGCCACCGTAAATTTACGCTGTTCCGTGGTAATGATCCGCGTGGTCCCGAATTTGTGGCAAACATGATTCCAACGCCATTCAATACCGAGCATATGGTCAAGGAGCTTAAGACTGCACTTGATTATGTAGCCGAGCATCCGCTCTGCACACGCACGGAAATGCTCGTTGCACTCAAGACACAACTTCCTGAGATTGAGCCAGCCAAGCTTGCTACACAGGTTGCGTTCCTCTTCCAAAAGGGGCATATCGTCGAATATTACAACGGCGTTCTTGCTCTTTCTGAAGCCAATCCGAAGTTCCGTAAACTTCCTGAAGAAACGCGGCGCGAGCAAAATGTCGCAGATGAGCCCAAGCCTGCGGAAGAGGCTCAACCGACAGATCAAATGCCTGCGGCATCTCCAGTAACGGAAGCGGCTGCGCCTGCTTCTATCGCTGAATGCACCGAAATCGTATCGCCCACCATGGATGAACCAGTATCGGCTCCCGTAGAAACTGCCGATGCCGGTAAGTCCTCCGAGGAAACTCCCCGTGAAACTGAGTGAGATTACACAACTTGTTAATGGAACGACGAATCATGGCGAAGATATTGAAATCAACGCCATGGCAAGTCTATTAGAGGCTCGCGAGGGAGACATTTCGTTTCTCGCGAACCAAAAATACAATGCTCAGATGAAGGAGACGAAAGCGTCTGCTGTTCTCGTCACAAAAGAGTATGAAGGCACGACGTCTGCCGCGCTCATTCATGTTGACGATCCGAACAAAGCATTTGCTTCCCTTGCTCCGAATCTAGGGCCTCAACCGGTCGTGCGTATCCCCGGCATTCATATCACTGCCATTATTGGCGAAAATGTCACACTCGGGAAGGGACTTTATATTGGTCCCTACACGGTCATTGAAGACGGTGTTTCAATCGGTGACAATACCATTATTGACGGTCAAGTTTTCCTTGCTCAAAATGTTTGCATCGGGAGTAACTGCCACATTTATCCGCAAGTTAACATTCGTGAATCTTGTGTCATCGGCAATCGTACCATTCTTCATTCGGGTGTTAAAATTGGAACCGATGGATACGGTTATACCGTTGAAATCGGGGCGCAAGGTCCTGTTATCTCGAAAGTGCCACAAGTCGGAATTGTTGAAATTGGCAACGATGTCGAAATTGGTTCCAATACCTGTATCGACCGTGCACGCTTCGGGCGTACGCGTGTGGGCGATTGTGTGAAAATTGACAACCTCGTTCAAATCGGACATAACGTTCAGATTGCGCCATTCGTTGGGATTATTGCACAAGCAGGAATCGCCGGCAGTGCCAAGATTGAAACGGGTGCATTGATTTGGTCTCAAGCGGGGATTTCAGGGCATCTGACCGTTCATGAACGTGCCCAAGTCGCACCGCAGGCAGGTGTTAAAGATGATGTTCCTGAAGGCGAATATGTTGCCGGAACGCCAGCCATTCCCAAACGCGCTTTTGCCGAACGTCTCTTGATGCCAAAAATGATTGATAAGCTCAAAAAGAAAGTGGCGGATTTAGAAGCAAAGGTTCATGTTCTTGAGAGTAAGTGACGTGTACCATGTTTTGGACATTTCTCCATTCACACTTCATTGATATCTACGACGTGGCACGACGGCAAACCGTGCAAATCATTTTGACCGTCGTACTGATTTTCGCATGGTGCGTGACGCTTTTTTAAGAGGAGACAGAGGATGGCATTTCGTTATCTTTCCGCAGGAGAATCACACGGGCCATGCCTTACTGTCATTATCGAAGGTGTCCCAGCGGGGCTCGCACTGAATGAAGAGATGATTGCGCTCAATCTTGCGCGTCGTCAACTTAAAGCCGGCGCAGGTGGTCGTATGACCATTGAGACCGACCACGCTACGATTGAAGCCGGTGTCATGGCAGGGAAAACAACGGGGGCACCTCTTGCGCTCCGTATTCCCAACAAAGATTTTTCAGCATGGCACGGAAAGTCCATCCCCGCGTATACCATTGCACGCCCCGGTCATGCCGACCTTGTCGCTTGTGCCAAATATAATTTTGATGACATTCGCTGTTCGCTTGAACGTTCAAGCGCGAGAGAAACGGCGTGTCGTGTTGCGGCAGGAGCCGTTGCACGTGCGCTTCTCGCCCCTTTTGGAATTACCGCCGCCTCCTATGTCGCTTCGCTCGGATCTCTAAAGACGGACACCGTGCAACTTGACGCCGCACTTTCTTTTGCAAAAACCTCCTCGAATCAAGCGCCTTCGCAAATAGATGAAGATGCTTTTGGAAAGGAAATTCAATCTGCAAAGGCTAAAGGAGAGACGTTAGGCGGTACGATTGTTTGTGTCGTTCAAGGACTTCCGATTGGATTAGGCTCTTATGTCACGCCCGATCGACGTTTGGATGCGCGTATCGGTGCTGCTGTCCTCAGTGTCAACGCAATCAAGGGAGTTGAATTTTCCAACGCCTTCGCCAATACAGCGGTCACAGGGAGCCAATTACAAGACCCTATTCTTTTACAGAATGGACACATTACGCGTTCGACGAATAACTGTGGTGGACTTGAAGCGGGGATGACCACAGGACAACCGCTCATTGTCCGCGCAGCAATGAAACCAATCCCAACGACATTAGCTCCACAACAAAGTGTGAATCTTGCTACAGGTGAACCGTCCGCAACGACGTATGAACGCTCTGACAGCTGTCCTGTTCCTCGTGCCTGTGTCGTCATTGAATCTGTCATTCTCATTGAATTAGCAGCCGCTCTCATTGAAAAGCTTGGAGGCGATTCGATGGATGAAATGCTTGCGCGCTATTCCAGTCTTGCAACCGCAGACACTGTACACCTTTCACCTCTCCCAAAAATCTTTTGGCCTTAAGCCATGTTTGATGCGCACCTTCATCTTCGGGATGCTCGAATAATTCCCTATCACGAACGATTTGTTAAAGAAGCGATAGAGGCAGGTGTAACAGCAGCGATTTCATGTGCTTCACGCCCCGAAGAATGGTGTCTCCAAGTCGATTGTGCCATGGAGATTTATAATGCCTATGGCGTGCATCCATGGTTCGCAGGCGTGTTAATCCCCGACTGGAAAGCTTACCTTAGCGCAATCTTAGACCGTGACGAACAAGCTCTCATTGGCGAGATTGGGATTGACGGGATTCGTTCGGTTTCCGATGGCGGTGCGATGCAACGCGCATTGTTGTCAGAACAACTCGATCTTGCACGGCATTATCAACGCCCCGTCATCCTTCATGGTGCACGCGCGTGGAGTTTCCTTTTCCAAGCCATTGAAACTAAAATTAGTCATCTTCCGGCACTTATGCTTCATGGCGCAAGCTTCGCCGTTGAAATGCTACAGATGCCGATTTTCAAACATCAAAACATTTGGTTCAGTGTTGGTAATAGCTTACTTTCATCAAAGGCGGAAAGCTTTTCAACGTTTATTCAAGCGCTTCCATTGAATCGCCTTCTGATTGAAACTGATGCTCCCGATATGTTCCCGCGTGGTGGAGAGCCGTTAGTCCTCGGACAGCCTCATGCTCTTTATAATCATCCCGGTAACTTGCACTATGTGCTTGAAGCGATCGCGCGATTGCGTGCAATCCCAGTTGAAGAACTCGCACAAATTACCGAAGCTAATGCGCGTGCCTTTATCGCCGCACGCTAATTATAGCCTCTTTATCTTTGCCCCATACGTCGCTTTAATCCGCTCTTACAAGCAAAAATCCATCGCATCATTTCTGCCGTTTCAAATTAAACGCCTATCGCCTAAGCCTACATTCGTGTGATCGCTCAAAAGTGACTGGACTGTGTGCTAAACTATATGTTCATGAAAAAAGCCGATTCATATGTTACGCAAGGTCTACCCACCGCTCTTACCGCTCAACCGTGTGAAGAGGATGAATTTGTTGCGGGCGATGGGCTTAATTCCTCCATGTCGCCAGCAGATCTTCCACGTGATGCAGGATTAAATATTTCAGGGACAGCGGCGAAAGAGATACCGACCTTACGCCGTGCAGTCGCATTAAGTTTTGAAGCATTTCGCGAACAACTTGCAGATCAACCGTTAGAAAAAGTGAATGCAATACTGGATACGCTTCTTGCGCCATCTGATCGCCATCGCCTTAGAGCGGAATCAATCGGTCAAGGAACACTCACGCTTTCTTTAGCTTCGTCTGCAGATCGATTTTCAATGAACCGATTTGTCATCCCGAAGCTCAAAAAACAGCTTGCGGCAGAATTTGGCGCATTGCGTATCAATTTAATGGTGCCTAAATTATGAAGTGGTTTCTCTACAATTTACTGTTCTCAATCGCATACGTATTGATGATGCCGAAGTTTCTTTTTAGGATGATTCGTCGCGGTGGTTATGTTAATCGATTTTCAGATCGTTTCGGATATTATCCCGTTTGCATTTTAGAACGATTAAAAGAGAAGCGGAAAAGATTTTGGATTCACGCCGTTTCAGTGGGTGAGGTCGCCGTCGCAGGGCAACTCATGCGCGAGCTTCGGCTTCAATGCCCTTCGCTCTCCTTCATTTTATCCACAACAAGCAGTACGGGATGGACGCAAGCCGAGAAAATCATTGGCACGAACGATATCCTCATTCATAATCCATTGGACTATCCCGGCTGTGTTCGCCGTGCGCTTTCGATACTCAATCCCTTAGCATATATCATCATCGAAACAGAGCTTTGGCCGAATATGATTCGATTGGCACAGGCGCGAGAGATTCCAATCTTCCTCGTTAATGCGCGCATTTCCGATCACTCCGCACCCGGATATCGACGGTTGCGCTGTTGGTTTGGTCCTGTCTTGAATCGTATGAATCGTCTTTATGTGCAATCTGATTTAGATGCACGTCGCCTCATGGACGCAGGATGCGCTTCGGAACGAATGACGGTAACAGGCTCAATGAAATTTGATGTGGCACATCGGACTCCCGAAAAGGAAGCTGAGCTTCGTGCGTATTTAACCGCCGCCGGATTTACACCTGATGCGCAAATCCTTTTAGGCGGTTCGACATGGCCTGGAGAAGATGCCTTTTTATTAGATGTTTATCGTCAAGCCCGCATCACAAATTCCAATCTCCGTCTCATCCTTGCGCCACGTCACTTTGAGAAAGCCTCCGATGTTGAGGCTTCGATTACTGCCGCAGGATTTACGTGTCTGCGTAAATCGCGCGTCAGTAAGCCTACGCCCGCACTCGATGATAGCGTTCTCTTAGCAGATACGACAGGAGAACTCATGGGATTTTACGGTCTTGCGCAAACCGTTTTTGTAGGAAAAAGTCTCTGTGAACATGGCGCACAAAATATGATTGAGCCTTGTCTCTGTGGTTGCGCCACAGTCATAGGTCCTTACACTGAAAATTTCCGTCCAGTGATGAGCGACCTTCTTGAGCAAAAAGCAATTGTTCAAGCAAAAGATCGTCAAGAGTTGAAGCTTAAACTTTTAACGCTTCTCTCCGATGAGACGGCACGCAAGACACTTGGAACTGCTGCCATTGCTGCTGTTCAAAAGCGTTGTGGTATTACACCGAATATTGTTACCGATATTCTTCACCGTACTTCTATGAAATGAGCCCCCTATGTGCGCCGATTCTTCCGTCCTTCCAATCGTCTCCTCACTTCCCCATGCCTATGCCGTCATTCTTGCTGGCGGACGAGGTGAACGGTTTTGGCCGCTTTCCACCTATCATCGCCCCAAACAATTCATTTCGCTTTTCGGCGGAACGTCTCTTCTCGCACAAGCCGTCGCGCGACTGGATGGACTCGTTGCCCCTGACTGTATTTTTGTCATTACGTCCAACGATCTCATTGATGCAACACGCCGCACCGTTCCGCAACTTTCGCCCGACCAAATTATTGGTGAGCCAATGAGCAAGAATACGGCGGCGGCGGTGGCGCTTGCCTGTGGTCTTGTTCGTACACGCGACAAAGAAGGCATCGTCGCCATTCTCACTGCCGATCAGCTCATGACTGATGTTCCTCAATTCAAAGCGGTACTGGCGGACAGCTATCTCGTCGCTTCCCGTGAAAAAGCCATTATCACCATCGGTATTGCGCCCACCTACCCTGCGACTGGATTCGGCTACATTGAATGTGCAGATCCTCTTGAGATCGCAGAAGCGACGCCTTTTCATCGCGTGGCACGGTTTGTTGAAAAACCAGATGCCATAACGGCAAAAGCATATCTCGAACTCGGTACTTTTGTTTGGAATGCCGGAATGTTTATTGGACGCGTAAACGTTTTTGAAAACGCCTATAAAGCCCATGCGCCGCAATATGTCCCTTTAATTCTCTCCCCCGAGAGAAAAGATGAATTCTACCCAACGCTTCCGACGCTTTCGATAGACTATGCGTTGATGGAAAAATGTTCTAACTTGCTCGTTGCACGCGGCGATTTCGGTTGGGATGATGTGGGATCGCTGACCGCACTGGGGACACATTTCCCTGCCGATGCTCAACACAATGTGTTCCTCTCTCCAACAACAGCGATTCAAACCGAAAATTGTGTCATCGCATCGGAAGGTGTTAATCGCCCCACCGCACTTCTAGGCGTTTCCGATCTTCTGGTAATTCATACCGATAAGGCAACGCTGATTTGTAATAAAAAGCATGCGCAAGAAATTAAAAAGCTCATTCCATTACTTCCAGAAGAGCTTCGTTAAATAGCTAAAATCTAAAATGCACGTAAGTGGAGATTGCAACCTCCCGTTTCTTTCATTTGATTTTGACTTTCCGGCGTACCTTCCTTATACTACACACACTTAATAACTTTTCTAAGGAGCATTATGTCTAAGAGTATTCGCACGGTGTTGGTCGTCAATGCGGGCAGTTCTTCGTTGAAATTTATGTTGTTCGACATGAGCGATGAACACGTTATGGCAAAAGGACAAGTTGAACGCATCGGCATGACTGGCTCGCGTATGACGTTCAAAGATGCCGCAGGCAATGAATTTCGCAACGATGTGGATGCCCCCAATCATACCGCCGCATTAACGCACGTGTGCAAAATGTTAGTTGATCCCGAAAAAGGCTGCTTGAAGAGTCTTGATGAGATTGATGCCGTAGGACATCGCATTGTTCACGGTGGAGAAAAATATTCAAGCCCTGTGCTCATCACACCGGAAGCCATTGAAGATATCCGCCAGCTAACTCCCCTTGCTCCATTACATAATCCCGGCTGTATTGATGGCGTTATTTGCTGTGGAAAGATTCTCGGAAAAGTTCCGCACGTAGGAATTTTCGATACGGCATTTCACCAGACCATGCCTGCGGAAAGTTATCTATATGCGCTTCCCAAAGAGCTTCACGATCAATTGGCTGTACGTAAATACGGGTTTCATGGTACGAGCCATAAATTCGTTACGCAACGCGCCAGCCAAGTGCTTGGCATTCCACTCGATAAACTTTCCATTATTACCTGCCACTTAGGCAATGGCTCTTCCATTTCTGCAATTAAGAATGGTAAGTGTTTCGACACCTCTATGGGAATGACGCCCCTCGCAGGTGTCATGATGGGGACACGTTCGGGCGATGTCGATCCCGCCGTGATTCTCTACCTTCTCAAGCAAGGCTATACTGCGGATCAAATTGATGATATGTTCAACAAGCAGGGCGGCGTATTAGCACTTGGCGGAACAGGTTCAAGCGATATGCGCGATCTGTGTTCTGCGTGCGCCAAAGGAAGTGCCGATGCAATCCTTACAATGAAACGCCTCGTTCATTCGTATTTAATGTACATCGGTGGTTATATCGCTTTATTAGGTCATGTCGATGCCATTATTATGACAGGCGGTATTGGCGAGAATAGTTTTGAAACACGTGAAGCAATTCTTGAGCATTTAGCCGGATTCGGTATCACGTTTGACAAAGCACTCAACCAAACGCTTCGTGGAAAAGAAGGACGGCTTTCCAATGACGATTCGTCTATTCCCGTATATGTGTTGCCGACCAATGAAGAGCTCATGATTGCACGTGAGACCTTTGCGCTGTTGACCAAGTAAGGAACTATGCACGTCCTCTTTGATTTGCGGACACTCGACAATGTTACTGTTCCTGTCAGAACTTATTTGACGGCCTTGGTGGACAGTCTAGTGCCTGCACTCGGAGAGGCGGATCGTGTAACACTCCTCTTTGCAGAAAATCCGTTGCCTTTCACACCCATCAAACATCGGTCTGTGCGATATCGTTTTGCACGATGGTCAGGACGTTCAATCGCTGGGGCACGAGAATTACGTGCCACAGTGAATGCACTTCATCCCGATGTTTATTGGTCTGCCGATCCGCTTCTGCGCGTTCCAGTACCGCTTCGCGGGAAAAAACTAAAAGTTGTTTTTGCCGTACAAGATTTACGCCATTTCACCGATGCGAATCGCTTTAGTCGTTTTGAACGGTTCCGATGGTGGCTCATTGCACAACGCCAACTCATCGCTGCCGATGCGCTTGTTTGCCCCAGTCACGCGCTTTCAGTGCGGCTCATTGCACAGCTTGGCTTACGCGTACGTAAACATGTCCATGTGATTCTCAATGGGATTCATCCTGCCTATCGGATGCACTCCGAGATTGAAATCTCTGAAGTACGTCGTCGTTATCTCGTACCGCAAAAATATACGATGATTGTGAATCGCGCCGACGGGACGCACAATCTTGCCACTCCGTTAAAAGCACTCGCAGAAAATGAAGAAGTTCCCTCAATGCCACTGGTCATCGTAGGAGATGGGCATGCCACAACGGCTCTGCGTAATGTCATTCGCAGTTGTCACCTCGAAGGGCTTGTGCGATTTATTGACGACACACTCCCCGCAGCAGATCTCTCGGCTCTTTACAGTGGAGCGCAAGTCACCTTTGAGCCTACGTTACGCAATGAGTATCTGCCTGCCATTCTTCAAAGCATGGCAAGCGGTACACCGGTTATTTGCTGTGGTACAGAAGCCAATGAAGAATTATTTGGTGCTGCTGCGCTACGAATCCATCCGACCAATGTTGCCGAATGGCGCAAGGCTTTTACCGCTCTCATGGTCTCAACCGTTCTTCGTGATCGTTTGATTGTGCGTGGAAGTGCGTGTGCCATGGCGCATACGTGGACGTCCTCGGCACGTGCCTCTTTTGCCTTGGCGTTGGAGCTTATCAAATGACAGATGATGAACGGAAATTTCACGAATACTTTATGACGCTCGCTTTACGCGAAGCCGAAAGTTCTGCTTCCGATGGCGAAATTCCTTGTGGCTGTGTTATTGTCGCACTGCCTGAAGGTTATTTTGAGCCGGGAATTGCGCATCCGCTTCCTTTAGACAACCATTTTTCGGCACGCATTGTTGCCCGCGCCCACAATCAGACGGAAATGCTCCACGACCCCACCGCTCACGCCGAAATGATTGCTATCACCTCCGCCACCGAAACGCTAAAAGACTGGCGGTTGAACCGTTGTATCGTTTACGTCACCAAAGAACCGTGTCCGATGTGTGCGGGTGCACTCGTTTGGGCACGCCCCGAAATGATTGTATGGGGATTAAGTGATTCCGAGCGCGGAGGAGAGGGTGCTTTTGGTATCCTTTCCAATCCGCATACCAATCATCGTGCACGTCTTGTCCGCGGTATCTTAGAGGCACGATGCAAAGAACAATTTCAACACTTTTTTCAAATGCGTCGGAAGGATAACCTCCCATGATAAAAACGGTTTTTTCGCTTCTTCTCTGTCTTGGAGCTTTGACGCTCTCCGCAGAACGTTTTCCTGCGCCCGGGTGGGTCGAAGGTCCAGACCCCAATGCGTCCCCGTTTGCACAACCGGGCGGCACTCTAGTCTATGCCGGTAGCAACCCGCCGAAAAGCTTCAATGGTTATCTCGATAACAATACGTTTACCGCGATGATTTTCAATCTCCTTTATCCAACGCTCTTAAGTATCGATCCCACAACAAGCGAATTTAGTCCTGCGCTTGCCGATTGGTGGGAAATTAGCGAAGATAAAATGTTTTACACTTTCCACATTGATCCGCGTGCACGGTGGAGCGACGGAAGTCCTATTACCGGAGAAGATGTCAAAGCCACATTTGATGCTGTCATGGCACCCTCTAGCCTTTCGGGGCAATATAAGGTGTCCTTTTCCGCGCTGGAAAGCCCCCGCATTATTGATCGCCTTACAGTCACGTTCCCCTGCAAGGAAATCCATTGGCGTAATCTAAGCTCAATTGGACTTTCACTTTCAGTCATGCCCAAGAAATTGCTTGATTCGCGTCCGTTCAATGATTTGAACTTTACCCTTCCTATCGTGGGCGGACCGTATGAAGTTTCCGAACATAAAGAAGGCATCAGCATGACGCTCAAACGGCGTCCAGATTATTGGGGCTTTTCAACTCCTGCCGGTAAAGGCATCTACAACTTCGATCGCATTCGTATCCGCTTCTTTATGGATCAGAATAATGCGTATGAAGCCTTCAAGAAAGGCGAAGTCGATACTTTCGCCGTTTACTCTGCGCGCGTTTGGAACACCGAAAGTATCGGCGAACGATTTGAAAAGAATTGGATTGTTAAACAAAATATTCACAATCACGAGCCGATTGGCTTCCAAGGTCTTTGTTTTAATATGCGCCGCGAGCCCTATGATGACCTTCGTGTTCGGAAAGCATTAGCGATGCTTTTTGACCGTCGCCGTATGGTTCGCACACTTATGTATAATGCCTATTTTATGCAACGTTCTTTCTTTGAAGATCTTTATGATTCTACCTATCCGTGTAACAATACACTCATTGAGTATGACCCAGAGAAAGCCTTTCAGCTTCTTTTAGACGCCGGGTTTGTTCTCAATACGTCCACCGGTTTTTTAGAGAAGAATGGGACTCCCTTCGTTGTCAATATTCTCACGCGTTCAGCATCGGACAGTGTTTATCTCGCACTTTATAAAGAAGCATTGTCGCGCGTTGGGATTCAACTCACCATCACACAGAAAGATTTTGCTACGTGGATGCGCGAAATGGAGAAGTATAATTTCGATGTCACCACAAGTGCCTTTTCCGGTTCTCTTTTTCGCGATCCCGAACCGCTTTGGAGTTCAAGCTATGCGAATGTTCCTTCTAGTGTCAATCTGCCGGGGTTCAAAAATGCCGAAGTAGATCAACTCATTAACAAACAACGCACCGAGTTTTCTGCAACCAAGCGCAATGGGATTTTGCGTCGAATTGATGCTATTACAACTGCGACTGTACCCTACATCCTGACATGGGGTACCGACTCGGTTCGTCTTCTCTACTGGAATAAATTTGGAACCCCCGATTGTATCCTTGGAAAATTTGGCAATGAAATGACGCTACCGATTTACTGGTGGTACGATGCAGATTCCGCGCGTGAACTCGGACAGGCGATGAAGGACGGGACACCCGTTTCTGGACGCACTGCTGAAATTTACTATGATAACGTCATGCAAAATCCTGACCATATTCATACTAAAGGTTGTTCGCACGAATAAGACCTTTAGTCTATCATTCGAGAAATACCATGAAGCACCCTAACGACAGCGATGATTCCCAAGACGATCTCTTCGAAGACACCCTTTCTGTTCAAGCCTCTCAAGACGAAGATAACGATTCAGCCGAACCGACATTACACGCGCGAACTGATATTCCCACAGTCAACAAGCGCGGACCGTTCGGGCGTTTGATGAATGACAACTTTCTTCAATTCGCCTCCTACTCCATTTGTGACCGTGCCATTCCCACCGCCGAGGACGGGCTTAAACCAGTTCAACGTCGCATTCTCCATGCGATGGTTGAAAAGGATGATGGGCGGTTTACCAAAGTCGCAAGTATCGTAGGTAATGCCATGCATTACCACCCACACGGTGATGCCGCAATTAAAGATGCTATTGTCAATATCGCCAATAAACGTTACCTCATACAAGGACAGGGAAACTTCGGTAACGTCTTTACTGGCGATGGTGCTGCTGCTGGACGTTATATTGAGTGCCGTCTCACCAAGCTTGCACGCGAACAAGTCTTTTCGCAAAAAATTACCGAGTTTGTTCCGAGCTATGACGGACGTAATAGTGAACCCGTTTTGCTCCCGTCGAAAATTCCACTCTGCCTTATGTTGGGCGTAGAAGGTATTGCCGTAGGGCTTTCGACCAGCATCCTTCCGCACAACTTCATTGAATTACTTGAAGCTGAAATCGCCATCCTTCAACACAAACCGTACACGGTGCTTCCCGACTTTATTACGGGCGGAACAATGGATGCCAGCGATTATCATGATGGGCAAGGAAGTATCA
Source organism: Kiritimatiellia bacterium (assembly GCA_036651955.1). GTDB lineage: Bacteria > Verrucomicrobiota > Kiritimatiellia > RFP12 > DVOR01 > Spyradenecus. The sequence continues at coordinate 50,657 of JAVVWU010000004.1, read as the reverse complement.
AAATCCGTGCCAACATTGAAGAACGGAAGAATGAGAAAAATAAGCTTTTCATTACGTCCATCCCCTATGGTTGCACCACCGGTCGTCTTGCCGAATCAATTGAAAAGGCAATTAGAGTCAAGAAACTTCCCATTAAACATATTGATGATTTTACCGCAGAAAACGTTGAGATTGAGCTGACACTTCTTCCCGGTTCGGATGCCGAGAAAGTCAAAAAGGCTCTTTACGCCTTCACCGAATGTGAAGGAAAAATGTCCAGTCGTATTGTTGTTATCAATAACAATCGCCCTTGTAAAATGACCGTCTCGGAAGTGTTGGAACGTAACGTTTTCCTCTTGCAAGATATCTTCAAACGCGAGTTTGAAGTCCGACTCGGAGAAATTACTGCGCTTATTGCCAAGAAAACACTGGAAGCTCTTTTTATTGAAAAGCGTATCTATAAACGTATTGAGACCGTAAAAACAGCCGAAGCCGTAACAGCCGAAATTTGCGAAGGATTCAAACCTTATCGTAAGCTCCTCGTGCGCGATTTGATTGACGAAGATATTGAAATGCTCCTCAAGATTCCGATTCGTCGCATCTCTCTTTACGATATCAATAAACACATTGAAGAAATGAATGCGTTGCGTTCCGAGTATGGAGAAATCTCTGAAAACCTCGGGAACCTTGCGAAGTATTCCGTCAAGTTCCTAAAGGGACTCATTAAAGAGTACGCAAAAGATTATCCACGCCTTACCGAAATCACCGATGGATTCCAAGAGATTGATGAACGTGCCTTAACTGCAACTGAACTCTCGCTGAAACTTTCAGAAGACTTCTATATCGGATACGACATCAAACAAGGCGTACCTCTTTTCCCCTGCTCCAGTCTCGATAAAATTTACGTTCTTTGGTGTGACGGACATTATCGCTTTATTGCGCCGCCCGATAAGTTTTTAGTCGATGCGACTTATGCGCCCGAAAAAGAATGGCTTGACGCACTTAAACCGCGCGCACCCGTCAAATTCTTTAGTACGGGACTTTATGATCGCGATGAAGTCTTTACGTGCATTTACTATGAACCGATCTATGGATTTACCTACATTAAACGGTTTACGTGGGGCGGTATGATCCTTAACAAGGATTACAACCTTGTCCCCGAGAACTGCACCATTCTTCTTTTCTTTAAGGGAACACCTGAATCCATCTATGTAAAGTTCAAATACTTAAAAGGGCAACGGATTACTCAACAGATCTTTGACCCCTCAGAGGCGCGGATCTCCTCCTCAAGTGGGAAGGGAATCCAAATGACCTCCAAGCAGATTGAACGCATTGACACCAAAAAAGCACAGTGGTGGGTGGATGCAGAAGGTGCGACCAAAGGCGCACTTTACCAATAACACTCCTGTACTCTTCCGAAAAGATGCCAAGAATTTTGGCATCCCTTTTGTAACGGAACGATTCTAAAGCGCCAAGAGATTCATTCAATTCTTTTGTTGTAAATATCCCCATGGCGTGCATTAAAAAGCAGACTTGGGCGTACACTTATATAGCGTGGCACAAAGATGGAAGCGTACCCTTTAGACGCTTCGCTGGAACTCCGTTACATATCTTTTTATTGATAGTATTAAGATCGAGCGCTTATCTCCACTCCGAAGCAAAATGAAGCGATTCATTTCGTTTGACAGGTTGCGGCAATAGGCGGATTAGGTGTAAACTGATGGCATACGTTAATAGAGGAGATTTCTATATGGCAACAGGTCTTATTAAGAACGCATACATCGTCAGCCCTGATTATGAGTTTGATGGTGGTGCAATTGTTATTGCGGATGGAAAAATCGCAAAGGTTCTTCAACCAGGTACGCCGCTTCCTCGTACCGATTGGGTTTATGATGCCGAAGGACATATGGTCCTGCCGGGATTTATTGACGTTCACACGCATGGCGCCATGAGCGTAGACGTGACGGATCCTGATCCGACAGCAGTTGAAAAGATTGCGCAAGCGAAACTCGAAGAGGGATGTACGTCTTGGTGTCCCACGACATTGACGCTTCCCGAAGATCAACTGGCGGATGCATTGCGTCATATTGAAGCTTATCGTAAGCACGCAAAATATTCCAAAGTTCTCGGGACACATCTTGAAGGTCCGTTTATCAATTGCGAATGCTGCGGGGCTCAAAATCCTGCATATGTGCGCAAGCCTGATATTGAAGAGGTGAAGCGCTTGAATGCAATCAGCCCTGTTTGTCAGGTGTCATATGCGCCAGAGGTAGAGAATGGTGCAAAGTTTGCAGCAGAATGTCTCGCAATGGGGATTGTTCCTTCTGCAGGGCATACGAAATGTTCTTACAAAGAGTTCAAATCTGTTTATGCGGCAGGGTTGCGTCATCTAACGCATTTTTGCAATCAGATGACACCACTTCATCACCGCGACATTGGTCTTGTAGGCGCAGGGCTTCTCTTGGAAGATTTGCGGACAGAAATGATTTGCGACAAGATTCACCTTTGCCCTGATATGATTGAATTAGCATTCCAGACGAAGGACATTGAGTCCATTCTTCTGATTACAGATTCAATGCGTGCATCACATATGCCCGATGGAAAGTCGTCTTTAGGCGGGCTTGAAGTGATTGTGAAAGAGGGTGCTGCGCGTCTTGCCTCTAATGGTGCACTCGCCGGATCGATCCTTCGTATGAATGTCGCGCTCAAGAATGTATGGGAAGTCACAGGAATGCCGTTGAGTGTACTGGTCAAAACAACGAGCTATAATCAAGCTTTGGAACATGGGCTTGAGGATTCGCTCGGCTGTATTGAACCGGGGTATATCGCCGATATGGTTGTTCTTGATGATGAAACATTTGACGTAAAAGCCGTTTTTGTGGATGGCGAAAAACGACTGTAAGCGCACTCATTCGTAATAAAAAGGCCCCGTCAGAGGGTCTTTTTATTACGAACAAATATTGACATCCGGCAGCGCCTGCTCATTAATTAGATGTCATAACCATTGGAATATCTCCTGCCTCGCTGTAGGGATGGTTATTCCTAAATAGATAGATTTTTGGAAGGAGTCAAAATGCCAGACGATTGTACGCTAACGATTGTTGTACCTTGTTACAATGAGGCTCCGTGTATAGAAGCATTTGTGCAAGAGGTTTTAAGCGTAAAGATTGAGTTGCCGTTTCATTTCCTCTTTGTTGATGATGGATCGACGGATGAAACTCTTTCTATTATTAAGGCACTTTCAGAGAAAGATTCGCGCATTCATTTCATTTCTTTTGCTCGAAACTTTGGCAAAGAATCGGCAATTATTGCGGGGCTAAATAAAGCACGTGGCGACCTTGTGGTGACGATGGATGTTGATTTACAAGATCCTCCAGTACTTCTCCCGAAAATGATTACCAGCATTCTAAATGAAGGTTACGACAGTGTGGCAACGCGTCGTTGCAGTCGTGAAGGAGAGCCCCCTATTCGCTCATGGTTTGCACGGCGATTCTATTGGCTCATGCGCCATTTTTCCGATGTTGATTTAGTCGATGGCGCGCGTGATTTTCGCATGATGAAACGTCAGGTAGTGGAGGCGATTAACTCGATGCCAGAGGTCAATCGTTTCACAAAAGGCATCTATCAGTGGGTGGGGTTCCGTACGAAATGGATTTCATTCGAGAATATTGAACGTCAAGCAGGAGAGACCAAGTGGTCCTTCTGGAAACTGTTCAAATACAGCCTTGAAGGGATTACAGCCTTTTCGACTGCGCCACTCCAATTAGCTTCTCTCCTCGGAATATTAAGCTGTATTGGTGCTTTTATCTTCCTTTTATTTATTATTGTACGCGCCTTATTTTTTGGAGACCCCGTGAGTGGCTGGCCATCTTTAATTTGCGTCATTGTTTTGTTTGGAGGATTTCAACTTTTCGTCATTGGGATTTTGGGAAACTATCTCGCGAAAACATATCTTGAGACGAAACGCCGTCCCCTCTATCTCATCAAAGAGGAAAAGTAGGCGTCTATAAATAAAGGGCGTCGTGTCTGATTAGACACGACGCCCTTTATTTATAGAAAGATGCTTAGCAATGACCTTGGGCAATCATTGCATCTGCCACTTTAACGAAGCCTGCGACGTTGGCACCGAAGAGATAATTTCCCTTGTTACCAAACTTCTCAGCCGTATGATAGGCATTATCATGAATGGATTTCATAATGCCTTTAAGCTTTGCATCCACTTCCTCTGCGCTCCATGCGAGACGCGCCGAATTCTGGCACATCTCAAGACCCGATGTCGCGACGCCACCAGCGTTCGACGCCTTGCCCGGGGCATAGAGTACGCCGGAAGCCGCTTGAAAGACGGCAATTGCCTCAATAGTAGAAGGCATATTCGCACCTTCAGCGACAAGCTTGCAATGATTCGCGACAAGCGTTTTGGCTTCCGCTTCGTTGAGCTCATTTTGTGTAGCGCAAGGGAATGCGCAATCACATTTAACACTCCACGGACGTTGCCCTGCGGTATAAGTAGCAGATGTGTACTTTTCCACATACTCACTGATACGACCACGCTTGACGTTCTTAATCTCCATGATTGACGCGAGTTTCTCGGCATCAATTCCATCAGGGTCGTAAATGAAGCCATTGGAGTCCGACAGTGTTACCACCTTGGCTCCTAAGGAAGTCAACTTCTGAACAGCATACTGCGCGACATTGCCCGAACCGGAAACAGCACAAACTTTACCAGCGAACGTATCGCCGTTTGCCTTGAGCATATTGTCTGCAAAGTAAACAAGTCCATAGCCCGTCGCTTCAGGACGTACCAAAGAACCACCCCAAGAGAGTCCCTTGCCGGTAAGTACACCGGTAAATTCATTGGCAATGCGTTTGTATTGTCCAAACAAATAACCAATTTCACGGGCACCCGTTCCGATATCACCTGCGGGCACATCGGTGTCAGCACCAATGTGACGGAAGAGTTCCGTCATGAAACTTTGACAAAACCGCATCACTTCATTTTCGCTTTTACCCTTAGGGTCAAAATCGCATCCGCCTTTTCCGCCACCCATAGGAAGCGTCGTAAGGGAATTTTTGAAAGTTTGTTCAAAGCCCAAGAATTTGAGAATGCCGAGATTGACAGAGGGGTGCAACCGCAAGCCACCTTTATAGGGACCAATCGCTGAGTTAAACTGTACACGAAATCCGCGATTGACACGATAGTTCCCTGCGTCATCTAACCAAGGCACGCGAAATTGAATAACACGTTCCGGTTCGACTAATCGTTCAAGGATGGCGTATTTTTCGTATCGAGTATCGGATGCGATGACGGTTTCCAACGAACTAAAGACTTCGGTTACCGCTTGGATGAATTCTTTTTCATGCGAATTCTTTGCAATGGTACCCTCGAGAACCTTCGCTACATACTGATTCATGTCATTCCCTTTCATACAAATAAAATGGACAAAACAGCGCGAGAGACAATAACAAAAAGCCCCCTCTTACGCAATGAAGTTTTCTTCTGAATGCCTGAATCCGTTCTCTCGCTTTTGATGCATCTATGCCTCTGTCATTACGCATTACGAAGTGAACAAATCACGGCAATTCTCAGGAGAAAGTGTCGCAAGATAAAATGATTTCAGGCGCGACGTTTTTCCTGAAACAAGTGAGACATTGGAGCGCGAAAGGTGGCAATACTCAGCAAGAAATTCTCGTGCCATTTCGTTGGCTTTCCCCTCCACTGGAGGCGCACAAAGTGCCATGCGGAGCCACGTTTTTTCTATTCCGAGAATGGCATTACGGGAGGCACGCGGTGTGATTTTTACAATAATGAGAGCGCCACTTTTATAAGGTTTGCACCACATGGTTGAGACCCCATATTGCGATGAGAAAACCTTGCAAGAGAATAATCATAATAAGATTGAGCAGAAAGAAAACAACAATGGGCGTAAGGTTCAATGCTCCGATACGTAGCGTTGGTAATCGTCCTTGCATCAGTGTTAAAGCATCTTGAACAAAGAAATCAGTTCCACGCGCACGGAAAAGCAAAGAAAAGAGCGAAAGAAGGATGAGCAAGAAAATAAAATGCGTAAGATCGGCAATCGTTGCGATAATACTAAATCCGGTCAAGAAGCTATTCCGCATCATTGGAGATAATTGGGAAAGATCGAAAAGGTTTGGCAATTGTGCCTTTGCGAAAAGTTCACGTGAAGAAGCACTAAATTCGCTATTGAGACTGCCCACAGCAAAATGCTCACAGAGGAAAATCAGCGTTGCTGCAATAATCATCAGAGCGAGTATTTGCAAGAGGAATGACGCATAAGAGAAGGGACGGAGCGCTTGCTTCAAAATGTCACCGGTATAGCCGGGAAGCTCTTTTCCGAAATGCCATAATCGAAGGAGAATATAAGCGGAAAAAAGAGCTGCACAGAATGCGAGGAATTGTAACATTGCGACACCAAACCATTCAATGAATCCGGTAGGTGCGAACGTGTAAGTATAGAGTCCGCCCAATGAAAGAATATTGAATCCGCTTTTGGCGACAAGTGCCGTCCGTCCAGCAAGTGCAAGTCCGCCGATCAAAAAACAGAGAATACGCGGAGACAATGGAAGTCCAGAACGAACGAAAGCAATGAGACGATTTGAAAGATTGTCGAGTAAAGCGAGATAAGGATTGAGCGCAAAACTTCGAGCAGGAAGCGTTAGTTTATTGAGAAAAACGAAAGCTGTAAATTGAAGAAACGACAGTAGGAAAGCAATCATTAAGGCGTTCCTCCATTCTCAAAAATAACACCTAACCCGAAAAGCGTAAGTGTGGGATCTAATTCAATGTCAAGGTCACTTCCCTTCAACACCCACTCCGCATAGCCACCAGTTGCAACGACCTTCGCGCATCCCTTCAATGGCTTTTGTAAATGTGCAATCAACTCCCGAACAATGCCACGATAGCCAATTTGTGCGCCTAATGCAATGGCTTGCTCCGTGCTTTTCCCAATGGCGGGGACTTCGCCACCAAGCTCAACTTCCGGAAGAAGTGCCGTTTTCTCGTGCAGATATCGCGTCATTAAAGGGAGACCGGGCGTTAAAACTCCGCCAATATAGGCAGGGCGATGATCAAGAACTTCAAAATTGAGTGCCGTTCCAAAGTCAACGACAATGAGCGGTGCTCCGTACCGCATAATTCCGCCAGCAGCATCTGCCAACCGATCCGCACCAATACGTTCGGGACTGGGATAGTCCAACGCAAAGCCAAGCGGACTTTCATACGTTACAAATCGCGGATGACAACCGAGCGTTTTATAAACCAAACGGTTCCACAACGCATTGACCGTAGGGACAACGGAGGCAATACTGACACCTTCGATAAATTCAGAAGCAATCAGCCGAACCATATCGGCACACGCTTCCGGATTGGCGCGAATGCCTCCCTCCACACGCGAGACACGCGAGACGGTACCATTCTCATACAGTCCAAGGGTGGTGGAGGTATTACCAATATCAATACAGACTAAACGCATTAGAGTACGCTCCACTCAAGAGCAAGATCAATACTAGGTGCAGAATGCGTAAGCGCACCGACACTGAGTGCATCAACGCCTGTCGAAGCGATTTCATGTGCTGTCGCGAGCGTAATACCGCCAGAAGCTTCAAGTTGTGTGGTGGCATTCGTTGCACGTGTAATGCGGACGCATTCGCGCATTAAATCACAAGGCATATTGTCGAGCATAATCCATTCCGGATTTGCACGGAGAGCAGACGTTAACTCTGCAATCGTTTCAACTTCAACCTCGACTTCCAAAAGCGGATAGGCTTTCCTCGCCGCCTCAACGGCAAGGTCAAGACGATCCGGATCGCCTCCAGCCCAAAGCTTACGATGATTATCCTTCATAAGGATACGATCATAAAGACCGAACCGATGATTGGTGCCACCACCACAAAGCACTGCAAACTTTTCAAAGACACGCAAACACGGCGTTGTTTTTCGTGTGTCGAGAACTTTACAATCATAAGGTTTCACCGCTTCGACAAATTGGTGCGTGAGCGTAGCCGTACCACACATGCGCTGAATGAAATTAAGCGCGGTACGTTCTGCCGTTAAAATTGCACGGGCGCGTCCTGTAAAACGTGCAATCACACTGCCTGCGGGCGCAAGGCTTCCATTCGGAATGAGCGTCTCAAAAGTGAGTGTGGAGTCCAACATTTGCAAAACATAGAAAGCAACATTAAGACCCGAAACACAGCAGGCTTGTCGTGCTTGAATTTCACCGGTTGCAAGTAAATCGGGACTGACAAGCGCGAGAGAGGTCGCATCACCAGAACCAATATCCTCTTTAAGCGCGGATTTGATTGCCAACAATGCGCGTGCATCTTTGGTGATATCAGGGAGTGTAGAGGGATGAGGGTGCATAAATTTCCTTTCAACCATCGGAAGGGCTCATAATTCAGGAGCAAGTGAAGGCTCAGCAGAAAGTCCACCGATGAAAGCGCAAAGCAGTCGAATGATCTGTTCAACATCTGCAAGATCTAACGTTTCTACCGGACTGTGCATATAGCGAAGCGGAATTGAGATAAGTGCCACAGCGGCACCGCCACGTTGCATCCGCATAGAATAGGCATTATTACCTGAAGCACGCGAACGGACTTGTACTTGAAGCGGAATCTCCTCAAGCTTTGCCGTATCTTGTAAAAGCGCGTGAAGCTTGCGATTGTAGAGTGGTCCTGTCCCAATAATCGGACCACCACCAAGACGAACCTCACTCATCGTGCGCCGATCCACATCGTTGGTATCAGTCGCGAATCCTACATCAAGGCAAATGCCAATATCTGGATTGATGAGATAAGACGCCGTTTGTCCGCCAATCAGTCCAAGCTCTTCTTGAACAGTTCCGACAAGATGCAAAGCAATATTTAACGGCGCAAGCGGTTCCTCTGCGAAACGCCGCATCACTTCTGTAATAATAAAAGCACCGATCCGATTGTCAAAACCGCGGCACGAGACGCGTGTTCCTGCAAGTTCTCTCCAACCGGCATCAACGAGTGCCGGCGCCCCTAATGCAACCAGTGCTTCCGCCTCTTCTTTGGAACTTGCGCCAATGTCTACAGGCGCATTAGAAAGTTCAGTAGGCGCAACATTCTCACGTTCTTTTACCGACATGAGATGCGGAGGGCGCACACCAAAAACGCCATTCACTGGACCGTTCTTCCCCTGGATAATAATCCGTTCACCGGCAACCGTAGGAATCGTGACACCACCATTGGGGATAAGATAAAGAAAACCGCGCGGATCAATGTAAGAAACGAGGAACCCAATTTCATCACAATGGGCTTCAAGCATAACTTTGGTCGGAGCACCTTCATTGAGAACCGCATGAAGGTTGCCATGGACATCAAACGCACTTTCCACTCCTGCTTCACGGAGATAGGTCGCCATCAGACGTTGACCGTCCTGTTCAAAACCAGACGGTGCCGCACAAGCAACCAATTGCTTCAAAAAGGTCAAAGGCTTCTTCTCTAACATATACATTCCTTCTTCGCTTATCATATCAAATCATGCTGTGCTATCCTATTCTTATGGATGTTGATAGTGAAAAACCTTGGCGAGATGTCTACAAACAGCTTTGTGCGCTTGAGGCACAATGGGAGAAACCGCGTTTTCGCTTAGCAGCGATCAATGCTTTGCAGACTTTCTTTTTGACACACTGCGCCTCCGTACCGCATTTAGGCGCTCTTGTGCGTCTTGTTCGCCCCACCATGACACGTCAAGATTTGTTTTCTCTTCTTGTCCCTTGTGAACGTGTGTTACATCGCGTCAAAATTACAGACACCGAAATTCTTACGCACGATCTCTCTGCCGATCAACTCCCCGCAATCGCCTTGCCCTTGACTGTCATTGTCGATAACTTTCGCTCCGCAATGAACGTCGGTTCGTTGTTTCGTGCTTGCGATTGCTTCGGCATTTCGGAAGTGATTCTTTGCGGCTATACGCCGGCACCCGATGATGGACGGGCAAAAATTGCTGCGCTTGGAACCGAGGCGTGGGTCCCATGGTCGCGCACCGAACATACCGTTGATGCCGTACGTGCAGCACAACAACGCGGCATACAAGTCGTAGCCCTTGAGACGGTTGCACATGCTCCGACGTTGGAAACATGGCAATGGACCTTCCCTTGTGCGGTCGTCGTCGGAAGTGAACGATTTGGATTAGATGCTGCTGTTGTCAACGCCTGTGATGCGTGTCTACGCATTCCGCTGTATGGTCGAAAAAATTCGCTTAATGTCGTGATGGCATTTACCCTTGCGGCTCACGCTGCTCGACAAGCTTTTAATCAGGAGTAATTTTATGCTGACAGAAACGAAGTCACAACGTCTAACGCTTGCACTCGTCGGGCGCACCAATGTAGGAAAATCAACACTGCTGAACCGCATCGCTGGACAAGACGTTGCAATTGTTTCGCCGATTGCTGGCACGACTACGGATGTCGTTGAAAAAACAATGGAGCTGTCTCCTTTTGGTCCCCTGTTGTGGTTGGATACCGGTGGATGGAATGATCCTTCGGCACTCGGTGCAATTCGCCGAGAACGCACCTCACAGGCACTTGCGCGTGCCGATATCATTGTCGGCGTTCTCACCGCAGAGGCGAAAGACCTTGACCTCGAATTGGTGGCACTGGCGCATGAAAATCGCAAACCACTTCTGATTGTTGTAACGCAGACCGATCTTTTTCCACCTCAAGCAGACTGGCTGCATCAATTAGAACAACTGCACGCGCCGATTCTTCTCTGTGGTGCAGAAACCAATCGTGAAACCTTTCTAAGCTCTTTTAAGACTGTCCTCTTAGAAATTCTTCCTAAAGAATTTATCGTACCGCCTGAATTGCTCGCAGGGATTGTGCCGAAAGGTGGTACCGTTTTACAAATTATCCCCATTGATTCACAAGCACCCAAAGGGCGCATTATTCTGCCTCAAATGAATGTGTTGCGGAACGCCTTAGATCGCGACTATTTTTCGGTCGTTGTTACAGAGAACCGTATTCGCGAAGCCGTGGAACGTTGCCACCCCGATTTAGTGATTTGTGATTCGCAAATTGTCAATCGGATGATTGAAGAAATCCCCGCAGATCTTCCTGCTACGACCTATTCAATTTTAATGGCACGAATCAAAGGTGATTTGCGTGCATTAGCAGAAGGTGCGGCGGCGATTCGCAGATTACGCGATGGCGATGTGGTGCTCATTGGCGAAGCGTGTACACATCATGCGGCGGAAGATGATATCGGACGCGTAAAAATTCCGCGTTGGATTCAACAACACACCGGTAAGACTTTAACGTTTGACATCGCCTCTGGAAAAGATTTCCCCAAAGATCTTTCAAAATACGCGCTCATTGTTCATTGCGGCGGATGTATGATCAACCGCGCATTTATGCTTTGGAGAATGGAGCAGGCGCATACAGCACAGGTCCCCATTACAAATTATGGTGTCTGTATCTCTGAAACGCAGCACGTACTTGAACGCGTCTTAGCGCCCTTTGGGATTGTCATTGGGGAACCGAAGCCTCTCACCTAATATCCGGTCAGCACACGAAACACGTTCAAAGAAAGTGAAGCCTCATGCAGACAAATGAAGATTTAGAACGGCGTATTATTGCGTTAGAGAGCCTTGTCATCGAACAGGATCGACTGATGGATGACTTGAACGATGAAATCCTGCGACTGAATGCCATAACGGAAAAGGTCATCTTACGCTTGGAAACTCAAGAAACTCGAGAGGGAGAAGCATCCGCCATACGCCCTCTTTCGGAAGAAGTCCCGCCGCCTCATTGGTGAGCTTCGATGAAATGCTTATGCCTGTTCTGCGGCTAACGTACACATCGCCGAGGTAATGCGGGAAAGTTGGTCGGGCGTAATAATATAAGGAGGCATCGTATAGAGAAGCCTCCCGAAAGGTCGAAGCCAAACGCCCATTGCAACCAGCTGTTTCTGTGCAGACGCCATATCAATCGGGCGTTTCAATTCAATGACACCAATGGCACCGAGAACACGAACCTCTGCAACCGTCGCCAATTGACGTGCGGGCGCCAGTTCTCGCGTCAGTTGATTCTCAATGGCATGGACTTTAGTCTGCCAATCTTCGGCGAGTAATAAATCAATTGAAGCGCACGCGAGTGCACACGCCAAAGGATTCGCCATAAACGTGGGACCATGCATAAAGCATCCTGCTTCGCCTGCACAGACTTGATGTGCGACACGTGCCGTTGCAAGAACAGCGGAGAAGGTCATCATACCGCCCGTAATGGCTTTCCCGATACAGAGAATATCGGGTTCCACGCCTGCGTGTTCCCATGCAAACAGTTTCCCCGTACGTCCAAACCCTGTGGCAATTTCATCGAAAATAAGAAGGACACCTGCGGCATCACAGGCACGACGCAGTTCGCGGAGATACTGTGGATGATAGAACCGCATTCCACCTGCACCTTGAACAATCGGCTCGAGAATAACGGCAGCGAGTGTCGACTGATGCTCTTGAATGAGACACTCCATAGTGGCGAAATCTTTGGGCTCCCATGTCGCGCCAAACGGCGTTTGCGGTGCAGGCGCAAAAAGACGGCGTGGAAGGTCTTGCCCAAAAAGTCCGTGCATCCCCGTAACAGGGTCACAGACACTCATGGCATTCCACGTGTCACCATGATATCCGGAACGAATGGTGAGAAAATCCGTTTTATGTGGATTGAATTGAACCGCCATTTTGAGCGCGACTTCTACAGCTACAGAGCCACTATCGGCATAAAAAATCCACTCCAGCGAGGGCGGACAAAGACGCAAAAGCCTTTGTCCAAGCGCAATTGCTGGCGGATGTGTCAGCCCGCCAAACATCACATGGCTCATTTCCTGTAGCTGATGCTGACCTGCGGCGACAAGGGCAGGATGCGAATAGCCATGAATGGCGCTCCACCATGAACTCATTCCTTCGATGAGATGCCGCCCATCGGCAAGTTCAATTTCACAGCCTTGTGCACGGACCACTTGATACGTTGGCAAAGGTGCATTTGCTGAGGTGTAGGGATGCCAAAGATGATCACGGTCGAAGGAGTCAAAGAGTTCTAAATTCATACTGAAATTTTATCACACCGTATAACCGGAGGCGATCACATGGGCTTTATCCTGCGCAACGGTGTTTCCTAACGTGGTGAGGAGATCTCCTTCAATCGCAGAATTGATTCCGAGACGAAGCGCAGCCTCCAATGTGTCAGAAGAAAGGCGGGCACGTCCACCGGCAAAACGGAGATACGCAGAAGGATGAACGAGACGAAAAAGTGCCACTGCTCGTAAAATATCGTGTTCGGAAAGAAGAGGCGTAGACGCTAAAGGCGTTCCCTGAATAGGCGAAAGAATATTTAACGGGATGGAGCTAATAGCAAGTGCACGAAGCGCCAGTGCAAGATCAATACGATCCGTCTCCGTTTCACCCATTCCAATAATACCGCCCGAGCAAAGTTCCATTCCGACACGCTGAGCGGCGGCAAGTGTCGCAAGTTTTTCAGCTTGTGTATGCGTCGAACAAAGGGCGGAAAAATGTTTCGGCGAAGTTTCGAGATTGCAATGGTAACGTGTCACGCCTGCGGCATAAAGTTTTTGCAACGCCGCTTCATCTAAAAGACCGAGCGAGGCGCAAAGTTCAAGTTTTGTTTCCCGACGAAGCATACGGAATCGATCACAAAGAATCTCTATCTCTTCATCGGAGGCTTTCCGCCCACTGTTAACGATTGAGAATCGGCGAATACCTTGTGCTTCATTTGCACGTGCATGAAAGAGACACTCCGCTTCTGAAATCAACGGATGCGCATCGCATTCGGCACTATAATGCGCAGACTGTGCGCACCATTTACAATCTTCTGAACAGTGTCCACATTTACCATTAACGATTGAACACCTATCGAAATGGCGCGACGCCTGTGTGCGCGTGAGTGCTTCAGCTTCTGCGAAAAGTTCTTTTTCGGAGCCGGAAGCTTTCGCCACTATTTCTTCGCGCGTATAAAAGGGCGCCTTCATTTGTTCTTTTCGTTTTCTGCGGTGTTGCTCTGATGACGTTGCGCATTTCGACGCTGTGCATTTCTTATTTGACGCGAAATGGGATCACCGCTTGTTGTATCAAATACCGTATTGACCAAATCCGTAAAGCCCGCCGCTTCCTCGTTGGAAAGCCCCATTGAAATCGCCATAGCACCGAGAAGACTTGTGCGCACATCCTCCCGTGTCTGATCCAACGTCCGAAAAGATTCCCCTAAGGCGCTGGTTAATTCTTCAGAAGGACGTTCACCAGATTCAAGAATGCCACTCAGCTGCTCTTGAAGCGCCGCACGCTCTGACAGCGCAAGGACATAACGTTTATGCGTATTTTGCTGTTCCGGTGTCAATAACGAAAGGTCAATGGAGTTAAGGAAATCTTCGCGATTGGCTTGCGATTCAAGCATCGCCTTGTGGAACTGTTCACGACGTGCCATTTCTTCAGCATACTGCTTAGGATTATTCTTTTTGAAATCCTCCATACGTTCTTTCCATGAACGATAAATCGGCTGTTGAACCTTCTTTTCTCCATCTTCCGCTTGCGCCTTCTCCTCTTCCGCCACTTGCTTACGAAGCGCAACGTTTTCAGCCTTTAACGCATCACATTCTGAAAGTGCTTTGGCAAGTTCGATAGAGGAACCTTCGCGAACGGTAACGACAGACGTTTCCGAAACAGGCGTTTCAACAATTGTTACCGGTGCAAAAAAACGCCCTGTAGCATACGCCACAACGATAAGCGCAATCATCAAAAGGGAAAGACAAAGTTTAGATTTCATTTGTCAAAGTATAGCAAAGCTTGCTTTTGCTACACTAACAACTTATGAAAGCTACCGATTTAACCGTACTCTCGTGCGCACTTCCCTCTTCGACTGTTGCGGATACTCTACTTGAATTGCTTGATAACGATGGCTTTACGCCAACGACATGGGAAGATATTGAAAGCCATGAGATTCGCCTTGATGTTTTCTTGGAGGAGGAAAATTGTGCCTCCTCCGTTGAAAAAAAGCTGTTGGGGATTGCAACGCTCATGGGGCTTTCGCTCCATGTGACACACGAGAAGCTTCCTGTCGCCGATTGGGCGGAAACGTGGAAACGTTTCTTTCACGTCGAACATATCTCTGAACATATTGTGATTTGCCCTTCGTGGGAAACTTATGCGCCTCAATCTGGTGAGTGCGTGATTACGTTGGATCCGGGGATGAGCTTTGGCACCGGCAAACATCCGACGACGCAAGCGTGCCTACAACTTTTAGATTCGCTTGCCACCGATGATTTGACGCGTCCTGTTCTGGATATGGGTTGTGGGAGTGGCATCCTTTCGATTGCAGCAAAGAAACTTGGCTTTACGCACGTTCGCGGATTTGATTACGATCCAGATGCGGTACAAATTGCCAAAGAGAATGCACTGCTGAATCACGAAGTCATTCCGTACGAACCGCGCGACCTTGCCGATAATATGGATGAAGGCGCAATCGTGCTTGCCAATATTTTAGGCCCTGTCATCATTCAATATGCACTTGAAATTGTCTCTGCCGTACAACACGGCGGTCACCTCATCGCCTCCGGTATTCTTGATACGCTTTATCCCGAAGTGCGTGCAGCACTTGAAGCACAGGGCGTGCGCGAAGTCCGTAATATTGTTATCGGCGAATGGCGGAGTGGACTTTTCGTTCGGGAGAACCAACAATGATTTTATTTCTTGCCGTTTCATCGCCACTGCTTCACTGGTCAATAGCGGTCGTTGGACTTATTTTTGGGCTTTGGTTATTAACGCGTGGCGCGGATTGGTTTGTTGATGGTGCGGCGGCTTCGGCACGCCGCTTCCGAATGCCGCCACTGCTGATTGGCTTTCTGATTGTCGGGTTTGGAACGAGTGTACCTGAGATGATTGTGAGTGCGCTTGCCTCAGCTCAAGGTGCGCCACTACTTGCACTCGGGAACGCTTATGGCTCAAACATTGCCAACATTCTTCTCATCCTTGGCATTAGCGCTTTAGTTGCGCCCATTGCAATTCATCGCAATGTAATTAAACGCGATCTTCCTGTTCTTTTAGGTGTGACGCTTTTAACGCTTTTACTCTGCGCAAATGGGCAGTTTTCACGCATGGATGGCGTCCTGCTGCTGATCGTCTTTAGTGCCTTTGTCGCATGGCAAATTTTTTCGTCATTCCGGCACCCTGAGCCGCAAACAGACGAAGTCCCGCTGTCGCTGAAGAAATCAATCGTCCTCACCGCAGGTGGATTACTCGCGTTATTGATTGCCTCACAAATACTCGTACGTGCGGCGCGCTTTATTGCACTGCGTGCGGCGGCAGTAGCAGGCGTGGATGCCGCCTCTGCCGACTTAATTATTGGGCTTACAGTCGTTGCGATCGGGACTTCGCTACCGGAACTTATGAGTTCCGTTGTCGCGATGCGTAAAGGACAAGATGACATTGCGTTAGGAAATATTGTGGGGAGTAACTTCTTTAATACGCTTGCGGTTGTCGGGATCGCACTTGTGATTAAAGATGTCCCAACGGATGAAATGCCTGCCGCACTCCGCTTTCGTGATTTAGGCGTTATGACGGGATCAACGCTTCTATTATGGTTCTTTACAATTCTTGCATGGATTCGTACACGTCGTAATGATGCGCATTGGATTACGGGACGTATTGAGCTACGCCGTCCTGTCGGGATTCTTTTTCTGTCACTGTTTGTAGGGTACACCGTTTGGGTCATTTTAGGAACGCACGCATGAACACATTAATTGCCATTCTCATTCTCTTTGCTGTTACGTGCATTCCTGCACTTGAACTTCGCGCCTCAATTCCGCTCGGCATCTTTGGTATGACAGAGCAATTAAACCTTTGGGTGGTCGTGCTCATTTGTACAATTGCCAATATCATTTTGGGGATTGCCGTCTACGAAATTCTTCTCCCAAGTCTTGAAATTATGCGCAAGTGGAGATGGTTTGAAAAGAAGATTTGGCCTCATGTGGAACATCGTCGCGAAAAGCTCCGCCCGTCCATCGAGAAATATGGGACGCTCGGATTGGCACTTTTCATTGGCGTTCCGCTACCGGGGACAGGTGCCGTTTCAGGTGCCATTGGCGCCTTCCTTTTAGGACTTGGACGGCGGCGTTTTTATTGGGCGAATGCGTTAGGCGTGATCATTGCGTCCCTCTGCGTCACCGCACTGTGCCTCTTAATTCAACAAGGTGTCGTTGCCGATGATTCGTGGATCAGTCATCTTTTTATGAAGAAGTGATTATATCCAACGCAAGCAGAGCACACCTTACGTTGGCTGAAACGAAACTACTTTTTAATTCCACCATAACGCCGATCGCGTTTTTCAAAAGCTTCAAGCGCTTCGTAGAAATCCTTTTCACCAAAATCAGGCCAAAGGACGGGCGTAATATAAAGCTCAGCGTAAGAGGCTTGCCACAAGAGAAAATTACTCAAGCGCATTTCTCCACTCGTGCGAATGATAAGATCGGGATCGGGGACATCGGGCAAATAGAGATGTTGTGCAATGGTTGTTTCGGTAATAGCGTCAGGATCTAATGTTCCCGCCTTTACTTCGCGCGCAATTGCTTGAGTTGCCGCCGTCAGTTCAGTGCGTCCACCATAACTTAATGCAAGAATTAACTGCCGCTCATAATGTGCCGTTGCTTTTTCAATTTGCGAGAGCGTTTGACAAACGGCTTCCGGCAAATCTTCACGGCGTCCCATCATCCGCAACCGCACTTTATTCTCGTGGAATGTCGGCTCTTCTTCTGTAAGATAAGTCGCGAGAATATGCATCAGTCCATCGACTTCTTCTTTGGAACGAGACCAATTCTCTACCGAAAAGGCGTAAAGCGTGAGATATTGAATATTGGCGTCTCGGCAATAACGTAAAACGCGGCGTACCGTATCACCACCGGCACGATGACCTTCCAAACGCAAAAGGCCGCGAGCTTGAGCCCAACGGCCATTGCCATCCATAATGATTGCAAGATGACGCATTAAATACCAATTCGCAATGTGGATTCACGCGCAGGACCAATGGAAAGAATCCCAAGGCGTCCGCCACTTAACTCCACCAAACGATCAACATAGGCCTTTGCCTTAATGGGAAGTTGATCCATCGAGGTAATATGAGAAGTCTCTTCCATCCACCCGGGCATCGTTTCATAAATCGGCTTGCACCGCGCCAATTCGGCAATACTCGCAGGCATATCAATCGTACGTTTTCCATCAAGCTCATACGCGACGCAGATTTTGATTTCGTGTAACGTATCCATCACATCAAGCTTGGTAAGCGCCCAGAAATCAACACCATTGACCATCTGCGCATAACGCGCGACCACGACATCATACCACCCGCAACGGCGTGGGCGACCAGTCACAGCGCCGAACTCATGCCCGCGCTCTGCAAGCAAACGCCCCACCTCTCCGAAATCTTCAGTCGGGAAAGGACCTTCACCCACACGTGTCGTATAGGCTTTTACCACTCCCACCACGCGATCAATCCGGCGAGGACTCAGCCCCGATCCAATACACGCGCCACCACTCGTCGGATTCGAGGACGTGACAAAGGGATAAGTCCCAAAGTCAATGTCCAGCATCGTTCCCTGTGCCCCTTCCAAAAGAATAGATTTTCCGGAACGGTCATATTCATGGATGAAGGGAATAGTGTCAATAATGTACGGACGCAAAAGTTCGGCTGCTTGGATATAGGTCTGCGCCATTGATTCCGCATCTAATAATTCCGCATGAAGCTGCGTCAACCGTTGATTCGTTTCCGCGACCTGTTCGCGCACCAAATTAGGAAATTCAGCGGTCAACATATCACCACAACGCAGTCCCGTACGAGAAACTTTTGCGGCATACGCAGGGCCAATACCACGCCCCGTAGTACCAATCTTTTTACCGACAGGACGCGCCGCTTCATCCGCCTTATCAAGTGCGCGATGATACAACATCACCATTTGCGTACGCGTTGAAATGAATAAACGTCCTTTGCACTCAATCCCTGTCTTACGCAACATCGAAATCTCTTCAATGAGATCAAGCGGATTCATCACCACGCCATTCCCAATCACACAAATCTTATCTTGATGAAGAATGCCAGATGGGACTAAACGCAACACGCGTTTTTCACCTTCTGCGATAACGGTATGTCCTGCATTAGAGCCACCTTGATAGCGTACAATCATATCCGCCTGAGCCGTCAGCACGTCAATGATTTTCCCCTTACCTTCATCGCCCCATTGCGAACCCACTAAAACGGTATTTGGCATGATTCATCCTTTAGGTTTCATTTCTGCGTACACCTCGACGCAAACGTGTGCGAAGCCTATCATAACTTAAGCACTATGAGCAAGCCACGTGCGTCGATTGTCTCATACCAATGCCGGAATGGCACATGAGAAACTCTTCTTTCAGTTAATAGGAAGGGAAGCCGAAACGCTGTATTCCGATCCCTTATCGTGTCCATCGGACGAAGCGCATTTCAAATAGAGCTTTTCCACACAAACGATACTTATGCAGAAAATTAGAAGCATCTAATCGCCATTTAGATAAAGTTCGGACGCACTTCGTCATTTCTGGAGAGAAGCTACCCGAGCAAACAACCTTATGCCTTCATTTTCCGAGCTTTAGTCATACGCCGCACAGATTTCAAGAGATATTCCAAAAGGTTCGATTGCGCACCTCACTGAGGTAGAGCTCGTACCTCACTGACCCTGACCTCGTACCTCACTGAGGTAGAGCGCCTACCTCACTGACCCTCGCTTTCGCTGCGACCGTGCCACGGACTGTGCCACTTTGCATAAGTGTCGTTTCAATTCAGACCTCTTATGTGGACTTATGCAGAATGTGTCTCTTTGGAAAAATGCTTTTGAGCCAAAGAAAGGGAGATGAGGAGAAGATTTGGCATCCTTCTATAAAAGTTATGCGGCGTCGCAGTCTTTGCCACTTATAGAGCGAATGGCGTGTGGAAGTGTAAAGTTGGAAAGCTGAATGGAATCACACCACACGGTATACATATCAGAAGCGGTGGTGGTAGACTAATGGCTCTTATAAGATTAAAAAGGTTTGAAAATGTTTGCTATCGCCGTACAAATTCTAGCTATTTTCGCAATGATCGGGATTGGTATGATTGCGGCACGGCAACGATGGTTTTCAGATGATTTCTCAACGCAACTCTCAACACTCCTTTTGCGTGTCTTTTATCCATCTTTGCTGTTTTCAGCTATTTTACGGAATTACACGCTCGTCAAGATTGTAGAAAACTGGCTGTTCCCAGTCGGTGCTGCTGGAATTATACTTTTGGGGTGGTTCGTCGGTCGCATTGCCAAGCAGTATGTCCATGGGCGTGCCCCCACGCGTCGCGCTTTTCATTTTGCCTGCACGATGAATAACTATTCATTCCTGCCGATTATGATTGTTGCGGGGACAGCATTAGGTGAACATGGAGTGGCAATGGTTGCCTTGACGACCATTGGCTCAGATACGTTGATGTGGACCTTAGGATTTAGGACTTTTACAGGGCAAAAACTTCATTGGAATACGCTACCACAGTTAATTTTGCGTCCGCCGATTTTCGCTTTATGTTCGGCACTGGTAACGTTAGTCATATTGCATTTTATTCGGCTGAACGGTGAAGATCTTATGAACTGTTTACCAACGCGTGTTGCGCTGGATACGCTCTACCGTTATTTAGGAGGAGCAACCATTCCGACAAGTGCCATTATTTGCGGCATGCGCCTGATGTCGATTCGCGTCAGCGGACTTTTTTCGCCGTTGCAACTTCTTACCGTTGCACTTCGGATGCTGCTCATCCCTGCGCTCATTCTAACGTTAATTATTTTCCTTCCGCTAACGCCCGATCAACAAATTGTATTTGCAATTATTGCGTTGATGCCGGGGGCGATGGTGGGCGTATCAATGGCAGAAGTCTATGGCGGTGATATTCCTTTCATCTCGGCAATGATTCTCAATACGCATATTGTTTGCATCATTACCGTGCCGATCGGGCTGTGGATTCTTTCACAATTCCAAGGGAGTTCCGGACTTTTGTAATACGGTAAAGTTGTTTTTGCCAAGTGAATATGTGATACTTTCCGAATGCAAGACATTTCATCAACTATTTCAGTCTCTTGTGCAAGTGATCATCATTATTTTTGCGGGTTGCTTGTTACCCTACACAGTCTTTGCGCTCATGCACGTGCGGGTGTGACGCTTCGTTTACACGTATTAGACACCGGACTAACGGAAGAAGATCATACACTGCTCAAAAACGTTGAGCAGCAGTTTTCAAACAAAACAGTAGAAGTCTATTTCCATTCGGTTTCGACAGAACAATTCACACAAATGCCAGCATGGCGCGGCGGTTATACTGCGTATGCACGGCTCATTCTTCAAGATTTGCTAATTGATGAAGATTTTACGATTTACACCGATGTGGATACGCTATGGTTGCGTGATATTGCGGAACTGTGGGACGCACGCGATGAACACGCGATTCAAGCAGTGCCGGACGGAAGTGGATGGCAGATTTTTTCTTCGGGCGGATTTAAGGTTTCTAAATTTACCGAACATGGTGTAACGATTGAGCCGCAAAATTATTTTTGCTCGGGGCTTTTCCTGATGAATTTACGCCGTTTGCGCGAGCTTCATTTTACCGATTTGTGGCAAACGCTATTAAAGAATCATCCGGAAATGCTGGAGTTTCCAGATCAAGATATCTACAATTTGCTTTTACCCGTTCCAGAAACACGCTTATTGGATCCGCTTTGGGGAGAGTTTGCAGTGGCATACGGGCTTCGTGATTTGACGTTGCCACGCGTCATTCATTATGCCAATGCCGCACCTTGGACGCACAAAGTCTCTGCCATCGGAATGAAGTGGTGGGAATGGCTGGCAAAGGAAATCGGTTTTGAAGCTTTAGGGAATGAAGCTGAACGCTTTCGTAAAGCATACCGTCAACGAACAAAACAATTTGCACGCTTACGTCAACCGTGGTGCTTTAATCTCATCTACGGGCGTTACCGTTACTTGAAATATTCTGTTTGGTCAAAGAATTGCCGCCTCATCTATCCCGAACGCTCCATGGAGTCTTGCGGCGTATCGTATGAAGCACGTATTTTGCTGAACTTAATAGGTCTTATTGGATTATGCGTGTTATTTTTCACCGTAGCCCCTTTTTTTGTCGCGCTGGGACTGTCGGTCGTACTCGCAAGTGCAGGAGCGCTCTATACCTTAAAAAATCTATGGGTTTGGCCACGTTATCGCGCAGCTCAACCGTTGGTTTTGATGTTGCATTCTGTCAATCCAAAGATTATCTGTATGAATGGACGTAATAATTCTATTCGCCCCGAAGATTTAGAACGTCTCATTGTGGAGCTTCGTACCGCAGGATACGTTTTCCAAACACTGTCAGAAGCGTTGGATCATCCGGTACGGCGAGCTGTTGTCCTAACGTTCGATGACGGGTGGAAAGACAACTATATGTTTCTCTATCCGATGTTCACGCGATTAAATGTAAAGGCTACGCTTTTTTACACTCAAGCGGACGAGCTCAATTTCTTTATGTCGTCCGAGCAACTCTTGGAGCTTGATCGTAGTGGACACTTTGAAATCGGCGGACACACCGTTTCGCACTGCAAGCTGAATGCAGAGCCTGACACGCAAAAAGTGATTTGGGAAGTCGCCGAGAATAAACGTTGGCTGGAAGCGCTTCTCGGGCATCCGATTCGTTCTTTTGCCTACCCTTCGGGAGATTATGACGAGCGCAGTATCGCCGCCGTCCAATCGGCAGGATACCAATGTGCCGTAACCACCAGCAAAGGTCAACGCGCACTGGCGCTTGCCCCGTTTGAGATTCATCGCCAAATTATTCCACGTGATCGAACTGTTTTTCAGAAATATTTGCTCGCCACGCGTGGCAAATGTCGAGCCTAGGAGATCTATGACACCGCTCTCTATTTCACTCGTTGCAGACGACCATTATGCGCAACACGCAGCCGTGGTAATGGCGTCCATTATGGCGAACACACCTGATACAGATATCGTTTTCCATATCGTTCATCGTAACATTTCCGAGATTCATCAATGCCGCCTTGCCGCCATGAGCGGGTTATGGCCACACTGTTCGGTGATTTTTCATCTGATTGATCCCGAACGCTTTGCCGCGCTTCCGCTCCCTGCCGAATTGGAACACGTGACACGCGAAATGTACTTCCGTTATTTATTACCTGAACTGCTAACAGATGAACGGACACTTTATTTAGACGTGGACATTCTCGCCTTAGGCGATTTGCGTCCGCTGTGGGCAACCGCATTGGAAGGCTGCATCCTTGCCGGTGTGGCAGACACAAAAGAAGTCAATCCAGAGATTCACCGCGGATGGCAGGAATATCGCCAGCGAATTGGATTGCCGAAAGACGCCTGCTATGTCAATTCCGGTGTCCTATTGATGGATTTAAGTTCGATGCGTGCCGCGCGTGCCACTCCGCAACTGATTGCGCGTACCGCCGAGCTGGGAGCGCGTACCGCATGGCCCGATCAAGATGTTCTCAACCTCACCTATGCAGGACGTATCAAATCGCTGTCACCGATTTATAACTGCACCCACGAGTGGTTGCCGATGCTCCCAAAAGGCGAACGCCCTGTCATTCGTCACTTTGCAAACTTCACCGAAAAGCCGTGGTGCTGTCTGCCAAAAAATCGTACGTGGATTCCTTACCTCCACTATTTACGCCGTTCAACTTTTGCCGATCAAACAACTGTTTTTATTCGATCTCACCTGCGTGGTTTCTTTTTCTACCAGTACACGAAAAAAAATGTACGGCGGACTTGTATCTTCGGACTTCGCCTTGGTAAACGGACGATTCACTCATGAGTTCATGGATTTTCGCGCCCGCTCCCGCAGAAGAACTCGTTGCCACAGTCGCCTCAGAAACTGGACTTTCCCCGCTTGTAGCAACCATTCTAACGCAGCGCGCCGGCTCCCTTGAAGGCGCAAGAAATTGGCTCGATGCAGGCGTTGAAGCACTTTGCGATCCCTTTGCACTCGATGGAATGCGTGCAACCGTTGATCGTATTCGTCAAGCGCTTACCAACCACGAACGTATTTCTGTTTTCGGCGACTATGACACGGACGGTGTCACCGGTACCGCCGTTCTCGTACAGGCACTTAAAATGCTTGGCGCGAACGTTTCCCCTTTCATTCCAGATCGTACAACCGAAGGCTACGGACTAACAGATGCCGCAGCCGAACGATGCGTGCAACGTCAAAAGCCACAGCTTCTCATCACCGTTGACAATGCCATTACTGCCGTTTCGCAAGTCGCCGATCTTCGCCATCAAGGAATTGACGTTCTTATTACCGATCACCATACCGCACTCGACACGCTTCCAGCGGCAGTAGCAATCGTCAATCCTCGCATTTCCGCACCGTCACAAGCGACTGAAATGTGCGGATGTGCCACAGCCTTTACCGTTGTGCGTGCCCTCGCCGCCGATGGGCTTCCCATTGACCCGCTACATTTCCTTGATCTTGTCGCTATCGCAACCATTGCCGATGTCATGAAATTAACCGGTGACAATCGCATCCTTGTGACACAAGGACTTCATGTGCTCACCCATCGCTCAAAAGGCAATTCGGGGCTTCAGTCCCTTTTTAACGAGCTTCATCCTTCTGCCACAACTCTTTCCGCTGAACGTGTCGCATTTGGCATTGTGCCTTGTATCAATGCCGCCAGTCGTATCAATGACGTAAAACTCGCCTATGCGCTTCTCGGACTTGAACGTAGCGAAATGGCACCACGACTGATTGCGGTCAATCATCAGCGCCGCGCGATTGAACGTGAAACGCTCGAAACCATTCTGAAAGAAAATCCACTTGATACGTTTACAGGACGCGCATTGATTGTAGGCGCAGAACAGCTTCATTCGGGCGTTGTAGGCATTGTCGCCGCACGTCTTATGGTTCAATTCAAAGTTCCTGTTGCCGTTGTTGTGCGCACTGCCGACGGAGGCGGACACGGCTCCATGCGATCGTGCGGTTCTTGGAATGCCGTTCAAGCACTCACCACCGTTGCCGATCTATTAGAACATTATGGCGGTCATGCTCAAGCGGCAGGCTTCACGTTAAAAGCAGGCAGCTATCAAGCGTTTGCACGTCGGCTCCCCGACGCTTTTAGTGAAGAAAGAACAGAAGAGCCGCTCCTGATTGATGGAGATTTAACAGAGGAGCCCATTACGCTCGCACTCTGCCGCGAACTGAATCGACTGGAACCTTACGGGAACGCCAATCCACGTCCCATTTTCGTAAAGCCTTTTAGACTTGAAACGATTCGTCCCTGCGGAGCCGAAGGACGCCATCTGCAACTTCGCCTTTGTCCATTAGACGAAACTACCAGTCTCAAAGCCATTTGGTTTCAAAGCGCAGAGCGAGCCAAAACGTTATGCCCAGGGATGCAACTTCGCGTTGCCTTCACGATTGAAGAAGATACTTTCCGTGAGCCCACCGTCGCACTCAAAATCGTCGAAGTTCAGCAACTTGACGGGCAATCGGTATAATCGCTCTTTCGTTGAGCCGTACCTCGCATGGCATCGCGGGCGTGTGATATACTACGCGCTGTTCTTTTGAGCGGAATGAAGGAATGATATGAAACAAACAATGGCGGTTTATCCGGGGACTTTTGACCCGATGACAAAAGGGCATTTCGATTTGATTTGCCGCAGTGCATCGTTATTTGATCATGTCATTGTGGCAGTGGCAGGACTTTCGCCGAAGCCTACGCGGCTCTTTGGGATTGAGGAACGCGTCGAAATGGTTCGCGAATGCTTGACCGCTCAGCAGCTCGACAATGTCGAAGTTCGGATTCTCGACTGCCTTCTCATTGATTTTTGCCGCCGTAATAATGTACGTGCCGTTGTTCGCGGATTACGTGCTTACAGCGATTTTGAATATGAATTTCAGATGGCTCTCACCAATCGTCAACTTGCGCCTGAAATTGAAACTCTTTTTTTAATGCCGAGTGAAGAGCACAGCTACATTACAGCATCAACCGTGCGGGAAGTCGCCCGTTACGGAGGAAACACATCCCATTTTGTTCCAGAGACGGTGGAGCAGCATTTACACGCCTTCTTAAAGGCACATCCCGAACAGCACATCCAAGGAGGGGCCGTTGGAAACACTGGAGCGTTTGATCGTTGATATTGGTCGTTTAGACGATGGCAATCACGAACATTTAGAAGGTCTGCTGGATCAAGCTGTACTCGAATTGAACGATTTGGAACAGCTCCTCCCTGCCGGACCGATCGCATATGTTCTTAATGTCAATCTTTTACCCGACGACGCACTCCTCGTCCGCGGAACACTTAGTCTTCGTTGCGATTGCGTTTGTAGCCGTTGCGGAGGAGATTTCGCGGCGACATTCGAGGAATTAGCCTACTGCGAGACATTTAATGTTGCAGGAAAAGAGTCGCTCGACTTGACGGAATCCGTGCGTGAGAGTATTATACTCGCCCTTCCTTCGTACCCGATTTGTAAGGAAGACTGCAAAGGCGTCTGCCTGCGTTGTGGTCAAGACCTCAATGTAGGGTCGTGCAGATGCGAATCCATGGGCGTTGAATCGCCTTGGGACGCATTAAACGACTTAGGACCCAAGGCGTGAACAGAAAAGAAGCTTAAAGAAAGAGAGTCTGAATTATGGCAGTACCAAAACGTAAAAAGTCTAAAATGCGTGTTCGTCAGCGTCGCGCCCAGATCAAGGCCACGCTCCCCGGCACTGTTGTCTGCGCTTGCGGCGCAACCCGTTTGGCACATCGTGCTTGCCCGACTTGCGGTCAGTATGATGGTCGTCAAGTTCTCGCCACTGAAGAGGCCAAGGCGTAAAGCCTCACGGTCGAATCTCCGCAACCGAGGGCTACGATGCGTATAGCACTTGATGCGATGGGCGGCGATCATGCCCCGTATGAGGTGGTTTGGGGCGGCGTGGAAGCCGCCGCCACAACCACCGATGAAATCTTTCTGGTTGGTAATGAACCTGAAATCCGTGCGGCTTTAACCAAACGGCATTCAAAAGTTCGCCCGGTGCCTGACCTTCAGACACTCTTTGCCTCCGGTAGACTTTCGATTATCCATACCGAAGAATCGATTGCGATGGATGACGCACCTGCTGCTGCCGTTCGTCGTAAAAAGAATTGTTCCATCAACATTTGTATGCGCCTTGTCAAAGAAGGCAAAGCCGATGCCGCCGTTTCCGCAGGGAATTCGGGAGCAATGGCTGCTTCTGCGCTTTTTTGTCTAGGACGTATTCGTGGCGTTACCCGCCCCGCGATTGCGACAGTGTTGCCGACTTCAATCCCCGGACGCCCCGTTTTATTGTTGGACGCCGGTGCCAATACCGATTGCCATCATGAATGGCTGCGGCAATTTGCAGTGATGGGCGAAGTGTATTCGCGCTTTGTGCTGGGATGCGAAAAGCCTCGCGTAGGGCTTATGAGCATTGGCACTGAAGATTGCAAGGGAAATGAAATGACCAAGCGTGCATTTCAACTCTTGCGCCACTACACGCCCGATATTGCGTTCAATGGTAACGTCGAAGGGCATGATGTTTTTGGCGGGAAAATTGATGTCATTGTGTGCGACGGGTTTGTCGGCAATGTCTTACTCAAAACTGCAGAAAGTGCAGCTCATGCCATTGCCGGTTGGCTTAAAAGCACCATCAAGGTCAATCTTTGGTACAAACTTGCGGCACTCATGCTGTTGCCCGCATTGAAAAAGTTTAAGCACCAGATGAATCCTGACATTTATGGCGGCGCGCCGTTGCTCGGAGTCCCCGGTGCGGTCATTATTACGCACGGCTCTTCCAACTATGAGGCGATTGCGTTTGCGTGCCGTGCCGGTTCGCACGCCGCGGCGAACAATGTCTCCTCGGAAATCGCCGATCGTATCAATGCCCTTCCCGAAGCGCCTTTAGATGAAGAGTTAGAATCTGCAACGCATCGTACGACGACCGAAAAAGTGGATGCGCCACCTGCCACCGTGCAAGTGCCCGAACTTTGCAAGGTTGAAATTCCGAACGAAAACCGCTAAACTCATTCTTATTTGATAAAAGGACTTTCCTATGTTGAGTTGTTTTTTTGCTGGACAAGGTGCGCAGTTCCCCGGGATGGGAAAAGATCTCGCGGAAAAAGACGCTGAAATCATGGCGCTTTTTGACAAGGCCAATGAAGTTCTTGGCTTTGACATCAAGACGCTTTGTTTTGAAGGTCCCGCAGAAGCACTGACAAAGTCTGATATTTGTCAACCGGCGATTTTCATCGTTTCAATGGCGTGCCACAAAGCTTTTATGAAAGCTTGCCCTTCGGTTCACTTTGAAGCAGCAGCAGGACTTTCTTTGGGTGAATGGACCGCCCTTTGCGTTGCTGGCGTGCTGGATTTCGAGACAACGCTCCGTATCCTTCAAGCACGTGGCAAGTATATGCAAGAAGCTTGCAATCTCGCACCTTCAGGAATGATTTCGATCATGGGTGCCTCTGCCGAACAGTTGAAGTCGATTTGTGACAACTCCGGTTGCACGATTTCAAACATCAACTCCGATTCGCAACAGGTCATTTCTGGAACACATGAAGCAGTCGCCAAAGCCGCCGAGCTCGCCGCCGCTCAAGGCGTCAAGAACGTGGTACTTCAAGTCGCCGGTGCTTTCCACTCTCCTTTTATGACGCCCGCGCGCGAAAAGCTTGCCGCCTTCATTAAGGCGATTCCTTTCGCTCAACCGACACTCCCGATTCTTTCCAACGCCACGGGAACATTCCATTCAACGAATGGCGAGGAAATCAAAGCGGCGATGTTAACGCAGGTTGATCATCCGGTGCATTTCTCTGATTGCGTCAAAGCGGTCATGAAAGGGAGCGATCTCTTTGTTGAATTTGGCCCCGGCAAGGTGCTTTCAGGTCTCATTCGTCGTATTGACAAAGCCAATGCGGTGACGAATGTACAGGATGGTGCAACGCTCGAAGCGACTGTTGCCAAACTTAACGCGTAAATTTGACAGTTTATAAGGAACGCATCATGTATAATTTTACTGGTAAAGTTGCACTCGTCACTGGTTCTGGTGGCGGTATCGGATTAGCGACAGCAAAGGCGTTTGCTGAATGTGGTGCCGATGTTGCACTGCTTGATTTTAATCCCGCACTGCTTGAGACGGCGAAGCCTGAAGTCGAAAAGTATGGGCACAAGGTCATCACAATTCAATGCGATGTATCCAAGTCCGACCAAGTTGAAGCCGCAGTCAAGGCCACCGTTGATGGATTGGGACGTATCGATATTCTCGTCAACAATGCCGGTATCACCCGCGATAACCTCCTTCTGCGTATGGACGAAACAGAATGGGATGCCGTTCTTTCAACCAATCTCAAGTCTGTTTTTCTTTTCTCGAAGGCAGTCATTCGCCCGATGAGCAAGAATAAAGATGCCGCAGGGAACGCCTGTGGTGGTTGCATTGTCAATACGGCTTCCGTCATCGGTCTTTTCGGCAATGTGGGACAAGCCAACTATGGTGCAGCTAAAGCTGGCGTGATTAACTTCACAAAAACTTTTTCCAAAGAATACGGGAAGCGGAAAATTCGTTGTAATGCCGTTGCACCCGGTTTCATTAAGACAAAGATGACTGAGGTTCTCTCACAAGAGGCCAAAGATGCAATGGCAAAAATGATTCCACTGCAAGAACTCGGAGAGCCATCGGATGTTGCCAAAGCGATTCGTTTTCTCGCCTCGGATGAGGCTTCGTACATCACAGGACAAACCCTCGCCGTCAGTGGCGGTATGGCGTTTTGACCCTATTTATCAACTCGCTTCCGAATGACGTTTCGGAACGTTAACTAACCCAAGGAGACAGAATATGTCGCTCGAACAGAAAGTTAAAGAAATCATCGTGGATCAGCTCGGTGTGGAAGCCACTAAGGTTGTTCCCGAAGCTTCTTTCATTGATGACCTCACCGCCGACTCCCTCGATCAGGTCGAACTTATCATGGCCTTTGAAGAAGAATTCGGTGCTGATATCCCTGACGAAGACGCAGAGAAGCTTACCACGGTCGGTGCTGTGGTGAACTATCTCACGGAAAAGGGAATTACCGCAGAGTAAGCGACGCTCCGTTTCACTCGGATCTAAAAAGAAACCACGTCTATAGACGTGGTTTCTTTTTAGATTTAGCCTTTTGCGCAAAACACCGCGCAACTATGCCCATCGAAGCGGGAAAAGAGCAAGAACACGTTCAAATTCCGCACGCGTACGCGTCAGCTTCAAAGCGTTCCACAATGCATCGCCTCGAACAAACGTGGGGGCAAGATAGCTCCAATATTCTTTGAGATGTCCAAGGAGCGCATGTTCGCCCGGTGTCGTTGCTGCATAACAGTCCATCAAATCGGCATACCATGCCTCGAACCGTTTCATATCGCGCGTATCACGTCCTTCACGAATCGATTCTGCAAGAAAAGGATTTGCCACAATCCCACGTCCAATCATCCATCGCGTAATCGTCGGGAAACGCCCGCGAAGTTTTTCGACATCAGTAAATGTGCGAATGTCACCGTTGTAAACAATCGGCAACGTTGCGACGTCCATCACTTGAGCAAACGCGTCGAGATCAACCGAACCTTCATACATCTGACGTGCCGTCCGTGGATGAACGCAAATTTCACGCAAGGGGAAAGACTGGATGAGTGGCAACCGTTTAAGAAGAAGCGTTTTTTCATCAATTCCTAATCGCACTTTAATCGAGAAATGTCCGGCGCCAAGTTCATCACATCCGGCGGACAACATATTTCCTAATACGTCCTCGTCGCGCAAAAGCCCCGACCCTCTCCCTTTTTTTGCAACAAAGGGCCAAGGACAACCGGCATTGAGATCGACCTCGTGATATCCCAACGCTTTCATTGCACGCAACATCACACGAAGTTGTTGCGGATCTTTCCCGATAATTTGCGGGATGAGAGGGAATCGTTCCGGCTGTGTGTCAGGTGCAATACTTCTCAAGACTTCAGGTTTCACACGCTCGCCTGCCACGCTGGCAATGAAAGGCGCCACCGCACAATCAAGCCCTGTCATATGCTTACAAAACGTTTGTCGGAATCGCAATCCGGTAACACCACGCAGAGGGGCAAGAATCAATGTCATGGGCGAAGAAGAGGCGCCCATTATAAACCTGCAAAAGGATTGTTCGCAAAGCCCGCCGCACGTGGACGTGGCGAAGGTGCAGTCGATGACGCGCGTGGCGCGCGTGCTGCCGCTGCGCCCATCCGTGGAGCCTCTTTACCTTCAGGACGCGCACTTAACGCAATCCTTTTACGTTCGAGGTCAACCTCTAACACGCGAATGGTCAATTTATCGCCCGTCTTTACGACTTCCGAAGGATCACGCACGAAATGTGTCGAAAGTTCTGAAACATGCACCAGCCCGTCTTGATGAACGCCGATATCAACGAACGCTCCGAACGCTGTCACATTGGTTACGACACCTTCAAGCTTCATCCCCGCTTTCACGTCGGCAAGCGTACACACATCATCACGAAAGACGGGCGGTTCAAAACTCGCCCGCGGATCGCGTCCCGGCTTCCGCAACTCATCAAGAATATCGGCAAGCGTGAGCTTTCCAATCGTCTCATCTTCATACTGTTCAGGCTTAATTTTTGCAATCTGTTCGGGATGTCCAACAAGTTCTTCGAGCGAGACCTGTGCGTCTTGAGCCATGCGGGCAACAAGGGCATAACGTTCGGGATGAACCGCCGACCGATCCAGCGGGTTCTGGCTCTCGCGAATACGAAGAAAGCCGGCACACTGTTCAAACGTCTTGGCTCCAAGCCCCGGCACGTGCAACAGTGCTTCCCGTGAATGAAACGCTCCTTGCTCATTCCGATAGTCCACAATCTTTTTCGCCAACGCTTTACCAATGCCCGAAACGCGCATCAGAAGTGGCGCACTCGCCGTATTGAGTTCAACTCCGACACGGTTCACACACGAAACAATCACATCGTCGAGTTTCGTACTCAAGAGCGTTTGATTCACATCGTGTTGATATTGCCCCACCCCAATCGCCTGCGGATCAACTTTGACAAGCTCAGAGAGCGGATCTTGCAAACGGCGTCCGATAGAGATGGCGCCGCGAATGGTCAAATCCAATTCGGGAAACTCTTCTCGTGCCACCTCACTCGCGGAGTACACCGAAGCACCCGCTTCACTCACCGAAACAACCAAAATATCTTCGGCATTCGCGCGCTTCAACGTCTCACGGATGAAACGTTCCGTTTCACGCCCTGCCGTACCGTTCCCCACCGCAATTGCAAACGGACGATTCCGCGCAATAAGCTTGCAAATCTCAACGCCTGCTTCCATTTCTTTCGTCGCGCCTTGCGAAAGATAAATTGTCACGGTGCGGAGAAACTTCCCCGTGGAATCAAGTGCCGCGCATTTGCACCCCGTCCGAATCCCCGGATCAATCCCAATGACAGGACGTTCGCCCAATGGCGGCTGCAACAGCAAATGGCGAAGATTCTCCGCAAAGATTTCCACCGCCGCACGATCGGATTTCAGCTTCAGCTCAACCATAACGTCAAGACTGATACTTGGGAAAAGGAGCCGCTTATACGCTTCCTCTACTGCAAGGCGCAACGTCTCCGCCCACGAACTTCCTTCCCGTAATCCAACTTTTTCCGTCCCGGTGCGCAAGATCGGTTCACTCTCACACTCCAACGAGGAACGAAGAATCCCCTCCGCCTCCCCTCGGCGAATCGCAAGAAAACGATGCGACGGAATCGTTGCTATTGGCTCCGCAAAATCGTAATACTGTTCAAACTTTGTCGGTTGCAAATTGTCCGGACTCACCGCCTCCGAACGAATCGTTCCATGACGAGCAAGATATGCACGAGCAAACCCGCGAATGTCCGAATCTTCGGCGACCTGTTCCGCAATAATGTCACGCGCGCCTTTTAGAACAAGCGCGCCGTCGGGCAACTCCTGTGCGAGGTTAATATATTTAGCGACCTCGCATTCACACACTTCGTTACCTTGCGCAAGAATCAATTCTGCCAATGGCGCTAACCCGCGTTCTCGCGCAATCATTGCACGCGTCCGCCGTTTCGGACGATACGGTAAATATAAATCTTCTAACGTTGTCCGTTGTTGACACGCGACAATCTGCGCCCGTAGTTCCTCGGTCAGCTTCCCCTGCTCTTCGATCGAACGGAGAATCGTTTCCCGCCGTGCTTCAAGTTCACGATGAAAGGCAATCCGTTCCTGAATGGCGCCAATCTGCACTTCATCCAAATTTCCATGCGCTTCTTTACGATAACGCGCAATAAACGGTACCGTACAGCCTTCATCCAGCAACGTCGCAACCGCTTGAATTTGACGCGGCGAAATCGCTAATTCCTGTGAAATGTCTGCTAGAAATGTTTCAATACCGATTTCCATATCGCCTATCGTCCACTCATCCTAAGCTACGTTACGTGCAAAGGTCATCCGTAAAAAGGACTTCCGCGTAGAGTACTCTACGCGGAAGTTCGAGAATCTTAACCAATCTTAATATCGGCTTTTGCGCGAAGCCCTTCGACATGATCGGAAACCGCCTGCCCACGCTTGGCATGGAACAAGAACTCTTTCATCTGATCCTGGAGTTCTTCAAACGTAGGCTCCTTACCTTTTTCCTCTTCGGTCTTTACAATAATGTGATAACCGAATTGCGTTTCAAGAATATCCGAAACCTCTTGGAGCGGAAGCGTGAACGCAACATTCTCAAATTCCTTGACCATCATGCCACGTCCAAACCAGCCCAAAGAACCGGCATTGGATTTACCACTTGGGCAATCCGAATGTTCCTGCGCCTCGGCATCAAACGTGCTTTCACCTTTGACAATGCGTGCACGGATTGCCGTCAGTTTATCCTTCGCCGCCGCCTTATCTTCCGGCTTATCACTCTCGGGCTTAATTAAAATGTGCTTCGCAAGGACACGATCCTGCGTGATATACTCGCTCTTATGCGCCTCGTAATGCGCTTTGATTTCCTCATCCGTAGGCGCGGACACGTCCGCACTGACTTGGTCAATCAGCTTGTTAATCATTGCGCCCTGACGAAGCTCCTGCTTAAAGCTTTCGACCGTCATCCCCTGCTGTTCAATCGCCTTAATCAGCTTGTCACGATCGCCACCGAATTGCCCCACGTAAGTTTCAAACTGCGTATCCAATTCTTCATTCGATACAGGAATCTGCAACTGATGCGCCTCATCAATCAGCAACTTTGTGCCGATTGCTTGTTCCATAGCTTTACTACGAAGCATTTCAAGTTGTTCTTTAATCTGATGTTCAGGAAGTCCCTGTTGCTCATAAAAATGCACCAGACGCTGGAGTTCAAAATCAACAGCTTCTTGAGGGATCGGTGTCCCATTGACAGTCGCGACAATCGTTGGCATGGATCTAAAACCTTTCTAATGTTAAATGGCGACTATTTTACCATATCGCTCTTTTCAAGTCTTAGACTAGAGCCGGCTTCTTAATTCGTCCGGCATTATAGCGGGAGGCAATGGCAGGCGCGCTCATCGATCATGTATGAAGAAAGCTTAAATTAGAGATGAGGGGCGCGACGAAGAAGTCCACCGGGCGCAGCGATCAGACGTTTGCGCATTTGAAGCGTAATTGAACACGTCATGAGTTGCGCCATCGGGAGTCCAGTTTTTTCTGCGACAGTATCAAGTGTTGCCCCTTCAGCGCCCACCGCTTCATAAAGAAGAGCCTCATCGTCCGTCAACCCGACAGGAATTGTTTCCGCTTCGACCGGATGCCCTTCGCGCAAATCGAGCACACCAAAGTCATCTAAAATATGTTCAGGACACGTGACCAACCGCCCAATACCTTCGCGCAATAAACGATGATTCCCTGCGAAAGACGGTTGATCCACACGCCCCGGCAAAATGTAAATTTGCTTCCCGTAAGTTTGGGCGAAATCAGCCGTAATCAATGTGCCGCTTCGGACAGGCGATTCGACAATAAAAACAGCTTTGGCAAGAGACGCAACCAATCGATTCCGTTGAGGAAACGTTTTGGCATCGGCATGACGCCCAAACGGATACTCACTCACGATACATCCGCCTTTGTGAATAATTTCACGGGCAAGCGGCGCACGACTTGCCGGATAGATACAGTCCAATGCCGCCCCGATCACAGCAATCGTTTTTCCAGACGCGTGCGTGAGGAGCGCCCCTTCATGTGCGGCGGAATCAATCCCTTCCGCTAAACCACTCGTGACATGGAGACCGGCTTCCACTAATCGCAAGGCAAACCGTTTGGCCTGATCCGCTCCGTAGACACTCGCACGACGTGTGCCAATGATTGCCACTTGTGTTTGCCGTAAAAGTGTCACATCGCCAACACAGTACAAAACAAGCGGTGGCATTTGCATTTCTAATGCGCGAAGCGCGTCCGGATATTCCGGATCGTCCAATGTAATCAACCGCACCGAACATTTCGCCGCCCGCTCCTCTTCGCGCAAGGCAAAGTCGGAGTGTAATGCGACAAAGACCTCAGCCGCAAGACGCGGTCCGAGGTCTTTACAATTTCCGGCAATCTCCCGTTCACTCACTCCTGCCGCAGCGGTGAGAGATCCAAAAGCTCGTTCGAGCGAACGTACTTTTGCAAAGCCAACACCGGGAACGCGATTAAGCGCAATAAGGAGTTGATGAGCCGTCATGCCCTTCTCAGAGCGTTTGACCCACGGTAATACAAATATTGCCAAAGATATCTTCGGCACTGCATCCGCGGGACAGATCGTTAATCGGCTTCGCGACCCCTTGCACCACAGGGCCAAGCGCGGCGGCGCCACCGAGACGCTGCACGAGCTTGTAGCAAATATTGCCCGATTGAAGATCGGGGAAAATCAGTACATTGGCATCGCCTTTAATCGCACCGCCCGGATTCTTCTGCAATGCAACGGCAGGAACCAACGCAGCATCCGCTTGAATCTCGCCATCGACCACCGCGTCAAACTTCAACTCGTTGAATTTCTCTTTTGTGAGCTTCGCAGCCAAGGCGACCTTATCGACCAACTCATGTTTGGCACTTCCCTTCGACGAGAACGAAAGGAATGCGACCTTCGGTTGTTTGCCAACCAATGTCCGGTACGTCCGTGCGGTGGACAAGGCAATATCTACCATCTGTTCTGCGGTCGGGCAAGGATTCACCGCACAATCGGCAAATGCCAACACGTCATCACCCGACAAGGTCGGTTCACGTAATCCCATAAAGAAAGCAGAAGAAGCGAGGTTAATCCCACGCGCCGTTCCCACACATTGAAAGGCGGCACGCAGCATATCGCCCGTGGAAGCAATCGACCCCGCGACAAGCCCATCCGCTTTATCCGTTGCGAGCATCATGGCGCCAAAATAAATCCGCTTCTCGAGCAATGCCTGACGTGCCGCTTCAGGCGTCATCCCTTTGGCTTTGCGCTTCTCATAAAATGCCGTTGAAAGTTCTTCCAACAGCTCGCCTTGCGTATAGTCAATGACTTTAATCGCAGCGGCAAGCGTCATGCCGGCGGCAGCTTCTGAAAAAGAAATTTCCGCAGCCGTACCGAGGACAATAATATTGGCAACGCCTTCTTGCACCGCAAGGTTTGCTGCCTTAATCACGCGCGGGTCTTGACCTTCGGGGAGAACAATCGTACGACCCGAACCTTTTGCTTTCGCACAAATCTGCTTGAGTAATTCCATCATGAACCATCCTTTCTCTAAATACGAATAGCGATTATACGCCTCAACCGTCTCATCGGCAACCGTGCAGATCCAAGACTCGGAATCCTACACGCGCGAAAAGAACATCTGTCCGAGCGCAACTATTCGTCAATGATAACGCGGCGTCCTTGAAGATGAAGCCGCTCCGCCGCCAAGTACTGCAACGCTTCAGGATACGCAATATGTTCCTGCACTTGAATCCGTGCATGAACTGTTTCGGGCGTGTCGCCTTCTTCAATCGGCACACACTTTTGCACAATAATCGGACCGCTATCTGTTCCGGCATCCACAAAGTGAACGGTACATCCGGCAACTTTCGCACCATATTCCAATGCCTGCGTCCATGAATGAAGTCCGGGGAATGCCGGTAAAAGTGCCGGATGAATATTAAGGACGCGATGCGAAAATGCCGTAAGAAGTCCCGGCTTCACAATCCGCATAAAGCCGGCGAGTACGACCGTATCGACATTGTACGAACGCAACAGGCGGATATACTCCGCCTCTGCCGCGCCTTCCAATTTCGTTTTGAACGGCTCACAGCTGACATAATGCGCCGGAATGCCATGGCGTGCCGCACGCTCCAAAATTTTGGCGCCCTCGACATCTGCCAGAACGCAAACAATTTCGGCATCCAAAGCTCCGCTCTCAATCGCATCGAGAATCGACTGCATATTGCTTCCGGCACCCGATCCTAAAATTCCCAATTTCAGCTTCATTACAGATCCTTGTCAGAAACTACAGGCGTTGACTTCCACGCTTCGGGGAGTGCGTCCAGAACCGTTTGAATGACTTCCTCAAGCGACAACAGCGTCGAATCAATCCGCACCGCACCCTCTGCCACACGCAACGGATCGCACGCCCGTGTCGAATCGACTTTGTCACGCGCCAACAGCGAAGCTTTCACCGTCTCAACCGTTTGTTGCGCCACACCTTTTTCAACTTCTTCCGCCTGTCGGCGTTGCGCACGAACCGTCGGGTCCGCTTCCAAATAGAACCGCGCCGGACTTTCAGGGAAAACCGCCGTCGTAATATCACGCCCTTCAACAATCAGATTGCCAAACCGCGTCAACGACCGTAAGTCATCCGTAATACGATGACGCACTGCCGGCACAGTTGCGACGGGCGAAGCATGCGCATTGATCCGAGGCTCACGCAACTCTTTATCGGGACGCAGACCGTTGACAGCATAAACAATACGCCCTTCCTCCGCCGCATAGTCAATCTGAAGATCGGCAACACAGGCGGCAACAGCGACTGGATCCGACGTGTCCACGCCATGCTCTAAACACTGCCACGTCATAATGCGATAGAGTGCGCCCGAGTCCACATGCAAGAAGCCTAGACGTTGCCCGACGGCACGGGAGACCGACGATTTTCCGGCGCCCGACGGCCCATCAATGGCAATCACGTGCACGTCGGAAGGAAGCGGCGTTCCTACAGGAGCGACCGCTACAGGAACTTTCTTTACCGGACGTTCACCTGTTGCAATAAGAAGTTCCACATCACGACCATCGGCAGTTTCAACTTCCAAAAGATAGTCCACGAGCATCTCCAACCGATCACGATGATCGTTAATCAATTTCTCGCTTCGTGCATACGCCTCATGCATCATTTTGGAAACTTCGGCGTCAATCATCTGCGCAGTGGACTCCGAATGATCTTGTTTGCGCCCCATATCACGTCCGAGATAAACCATGTCTTCATTGTCGCCAAAGAATTGGAATCCGAACGAGTCACTCATGCCATAAGCGCAAACCATACGACGCGCAAGGTTCGTCGCCATCTTAATGTCCTGCGAAGCTCCCGTGGACAAGTCACCGGTGTAAAGCTTCTCCGCGATACGCCCCGCACACATGACCACCAGCATATCTTTCATTTCCTTCTCGGTACGATTCAAAACGTCACGTTCAGGAAGCGTCATCGTCGCGCCCAAGGCACGTCCGCGCGGAATAATGGTGACCTTATGCAAAGGTTCCGTATGTTCAAGAAGCACTTGCGCCAACGCGTGTCCGCCTTCGTGCCACGCCGTCATACGCCGTTCACGATCTGCCATCGTATGGCTCCGCCGTTCGCGTCCCCACAAAACTTTGTCACGCGCCTCTTCCAAATCCAAATGCCCGACCGCCGTCTTGTGCGCACGTGCCGCAAGCAACGCGCCCTCATTGAGCAAGTTCGCAAGATCGGCACCGGAGAATCCGGGCGTCCCGCGCGCGATACGATCCAGATCGACATCTTCGGCAAGTTTAATCTTCTTCGCGTGTACTTGAAGAATCGCCAAACGTCCTTCGCGTGTCGGCAAATCCACGACAATCTGACGATCAAAACGCCCCGGTCGCGTCAACGCCGGATCCAACACGTCCACACGATTCGTTGCCGCCATCACAATGACGCCCGAGTTCCCCTCAAAGCCATCCATCTCGACCAACATTGCATTGAGCGTCTGCTCGCGTTCGTCATGACCGCCGCCAATACCGGTAAAGCGCGTACGGCCAATGGCATCGATTTCATCAATAAAGAGAATACACGGCGCATTCTTCTTCGCCTGTTCAAACATATCGCGCACACGGGAAGCACCGACACCGACAAACATCTCCACGAAGTCCGAACCGCTGATACTGAAAAAGGGCACTGCCGCCTCGCCGGCGATTGCCTTTGCCAAGAGCGTCTTACCGGTACCGGGAGGCCCCATGAGCAAAATACCTTTAGGCACTTTACCGCCAAGATCTTCAAACCGTTTCGGCTCCTTCAAGAACTCGACGATTTCTTCAACTTCTTCTTTCGCTTCTTCGACACCGGCGACATCGGCAAAATGAACTTTGGCATCTTCTTTATTGAGAAGCTTTGCACGCGACTTTCCAAATTCAAATGGATTGCCACCTTGTCCACCACGCATTTGGCGCATGAAAAGGAAGTAGAAAAGGACGAAGAGCAGTAACAACGGAAGCAGTGACGCCAAAATCGGTCCGAGCCAATTAGAACGGTTCTCCTGCAACGTCCGAATCCCAACACTCTCCAACCGCTTCTCAAGATCGGTAACGCCTAAGACATTCAGACGAAACTTTTTCGGCTTCGCTTCCTGTCCTTGTTCCTTCCCCCATTCACCCTCGAGGAAAGATTCACCGCCACTCTCGCGAACCAGTGTCACTTCCGGAAGGATGGTATTGGAAACTTTCGTCCCCTCCCGTTGAACACCCGCTTCCACGCGTTGCCAAAAATCAAGCTGCGTCAGCGGTGCTTCCTTCTTGCCAACGCCCAACGTCCCTTTCGCATCGCCAAAAAAGACTTGCGCAATTGAAAAAATCAGAACAGCCAAAAGCACCCATACGATAAGGGGGCGCTTCCATCCCGATTTTTGCTCCGGCTCTTTACCCGATAAATCAGGCGCTCCTTTGGAACTCTTCTGAGGCGTTTCTTTCAGCGGTTGATCTGCCATTTCATTTCCTTTGTACTTCTCGTCCCTTTTCCTGGGAAACGAGAATCTCAAACATTTGATCCGAATATTTCTTGCACGCGCCGAGGATCAACCCAACGCCGAACGAAAGTAATCCCGAGATTGCCAGAAAACCGGAAAAGATGAGCGTCGGTTGCCGTGGCACTTCACCTGTCCCCAGATAATCAATAAAGACAGGGATAAAGAATGCGACGGCGACCAACAATAAAAATCCGCCGACAACACCAAAGAAAAGTTCGGGGCGATAGAAGCGGAATAAATTGAAAATCGTCGTCAATACACGCACCCCGTCACGCACCGTATTCAACTTAGAGAAACTTCCCGCAGGACGATCTCTGTACTGAATCGGCACCTCCAACAAGCTCATGCGTTTATCAAGCGTATGCAGCGTCATCTCCGTTTCAATCTCAAATCCACGCGCCATCACCGGACACGATTTCACAAACAAACGGGAAAAAGCACGATAGCCCGTCATCACATCATTCACCCGTTGCCGCCAAAACGTCCGAATCAAAAAGCAGACCAGCGTATTTCCGAAATTATGCCCCGGGCGTTTGTTCTCCTGCATATAGGTCGAGGACAGCCGATCGCCATTCACCATATCGGCTTCGCCGGAAAGAATCGGAGCAATCAGTTGATGCACTTCCTCTGCCGGATACGTATCATCCGAATCCACCATGACATAGACATCCGCATCGATCTCTTGAAACATTCGACGCACCACATGTCCCTTGCCCTGCTGACGAATACGACGCACCTTTGCCCCCGCCGCAATCGCCAGCGCCATTGAATTATCGCTGCTGTTATTGTCATAAACCCAAATTTCCGCATCCGGTAATTCCCGACGGAAATCTTTCACCACTTTTTCAATCGTTAGTGCCTCGTTATAACAGGGCAACAACACCGCTATTTTCGCAGATTCCATATCCAATCCTTATTCTTCATGAGTGTCAAATTATAACACAACCGCTACCGCTCCTCTAGACAATGCTCGCATCTCCGAAGCATGCGCTCTTTCCACGACAAAAAGAGGGCGGTCACACCTCCGTGTGACCGCCCCTTATAAGACGCCTCAGCGCGCCCGCTCAATACGTATTGAGCGCGGCGAGTGCCTGAAGGTAGTCGTACTTGCGGGAGTAAAACGCATCTGCTTCCGCAAACATCACTTTCGCCTCTTCAGGGTTCAGCTTCGCAAGCTGTTTGAAGCGGTTCTCATTGAGTGCTTGAACTTCCGAGAACTTGACCGACGGCGCCTTGGAATCCAACGTCAGAGGGTTCTTACCCGCCTTCGCAGATTCAGGGCTGTAACGGAACAGTGGGAAGTGACCACTCTCGACCGCCATCTTTTGATGTTCAAGACCCTTGCTGAGATTGATACCGTGCGCGATACAATGCGAATAGGCAATGATCAGTGCAGGGCCCTCATACTCTTCGGCTTCCTTAAACGCCTTGACGGCAGCTTCAGGATTTACACCCATCGAGATTTGAGCGACATAGATGTTCTTGTACGTCATCGAGATCGCGGCAAGGTCCTTCTTCATCTGAGGCTTACCGGCGGCGGCGAACTTCGCGACCGCACCAATCGGCGTTGCCTTGGAGGCCTGCCCGCCCGTATTGGAATAGACTTCGGTATCAAGCACGAGAATCTTGACATTGCGACCGGAAGCGAGGACATGATCCAAGCCACCGTAACCAATATCATACGCCCAGCCGTCACCACCGAGAATCCACACCGAGCGGCGCACGAAGAAATCGGCGACCGTTGCGAGCTTCTTGCACGTCGCGCATTCGCACGTTGCAATGAACGCCTTCAACTGTGCCACGCGAGCGCGCTGTGCCTTGATGTCCTCATCCGTTTTCTGCGTCAGCATCGCGGCAACGGTTTCACCCAAAAGCGCGGAGAATTCCGCAGGCGCCTTGCCGGAAGCGATAATCTTCTCGGCGAGTTCCTTGGCGAAGCTCTGCTGCTTATCACGGGTGATGACCATTCCGAGACCAAACTCGGCATTGTCTTCAAAGAGCGAGTTCGACCATGCCGGTCCCTTGCCCTCTGCGGTCTGACAATAAGGCGTCGTCGGAAGATTGCCGCCGTAAATGGACGAACATCCGGTCGCATTTGCAATGCACAAATGATCGCCACAAATCTGCGTTAACATCTTGACATAAGGCGTCTCACCGCAACCGGCGCAAGCACCAGAGAATTCAAACAGCGGACGCTTGAGCTGCGACGTCTTTGCCGTCAAAGGCACGCCCGTCAAATCGGCTTCAGGAAGATTCAAGAAGAAGTTCCAATTGGCGACTTCGGGCTTACGGAGCTGATCTTGATCATAACGAATCATCGTCAGC
Organism: Kiritimatiellia bacterium; assembly: GCA_036651955.1. Lineage (GTDB taxonomy): Bacteria > Verrucomicrobiota > Kiritimatiellia > RFP12 > DVOR01 > Spyradenecus. Next base: position 8,088 of record JAVVWU010000004.1, on the reverse strand, counting down.
GTCTTACCGGTCTTCGGCAATTCAGGGCACACCTTCGAGCAGAGACCGCATCCGGTGCAATCTTCAATCGCGACCTGAAGCGTAAACTTCTTGCCCTTGAACGGTGGCTTACCATCGCAAGACTTGAATGTCGCCGGCGCATCTTTCAAGCACTCTTCGCCATAGACCTTGGCACGAATCGCCGCATGCGGGCAAACCGTCGAACACTTGAGGCACTGAATACAAGTGTCGTTATTCCAAGAAGGAATACTGACAGCGATATTGCGCTTCTCATATTGCGTCGTAGCGGTCGGCCAAGTACCATCTTCCGGAATAGCAGAAACAGGAAGCGTATCGCCATTCTGCGACATCATCTTCGCCGTCACATCCTTAACGAACTGCGGCGCATCGGCAGAAACCGTTGCAGGGCAAACCTTCTTGCCGGCAGGCGCAGCAGGAATCTTCACTTCCTTGATTGCCGCCTGAGCTTCATCGATTGCCTTCCAGTTCAACTGAACGACATCGTCGCCCTTCTTCGCATACGCCTTCTTGGCATACTGCTTGAGCAAATCAACCGCTTTATCGACCGGCTTAATGATACCGGAGATGCAGAAGAACGCCGTCTGCATAATCGTATTCGTACGTCCGCCGAGACCGAGCGCCTGCGCGACCTTCATCGCGTTGACGACGTAGAATTTCAGCTTCTTGTCAATGATGACTTTCGCGACTTCATCCGGAATGTGATTCCACACAGTGGCTTCATCATATTCGGATTGGAGCAGGAACGTTGCACCGACCTTTGCAGAAGAAAGCATATCGTACTTCTCAAGGAAGGAGAAGTTATGACAAGCGACAAAGTCAACCTTCGTGCAGAGGTAAGGACTGTGAATCGGATTCGGTCCAAAACGAAGATGCGACACCGTCAAGCCGCCCGCCTTCTTCGAGTCGTACACGAAATATCCTTGTGCGAAGTTTTCCGTCGCATTACCAATCAGCTTGATGCTGTTCTTGTTAGCGCCGACCGTACCGTCCGATCCCAGCCCGTAGAACATACATTCCGTTGCGCCGCTGTCCTTCAAGAGGAAAGAGGGCACCGTGATTGAACTGCCGCTCACATCGTCATTGATTCCAACGGTAAAGTGATTCTTCGGAGAAGCCGCCTTCATATTTTCAAAGACCGCCTCCACCATTGCCGGCGTAAATTCCTTCGACCCGAGACCGTAACGTCCACCGTACGTCTTCGGATAAGCAATCGAGAGAACGCCGTCCTGCATCGCATCACCAATCGCCGTACGAACGTCTGTATAAAGCGGTTCGCCAACAGCGCCCGGCTCTTTGCTACGATCGAGAACGGTCAGCCGCTTCAAGCTCTTCGGCAACGCTGCGGCGAAAGCCTTGACATCAAACGGACGATAGAGACGCACTTTGATGACGCCAATCTTTGCACCTTCAGCAAGGCGTTCTTCAACGACTTCTTGAACGGTTTCGCATCCCGACCCCATCACCACGACCACATCTTCGGCATCGGGCGCACCGACAAAATCAAAGAGGTGATACTGACGCCCCGTCAACTTGGCAAGCTTGTCCATATTCGCTTGAACAATGCCGGGAACCTTTTCGTAATACTTGTTGACCGTCTCACGACCTTGGAAATAAACGTCAGGATTCTGAGCCGTACCGCGCATTTGAGGCGCTTCCGGATTAAGCCCACGCGCACGGAACGCATCCACTTCTTTTTCATCAATCATTTCGCGAATGACGTCTTGAGGAATTTCCTCAATCTTCTGCACTTCGTGAGAGGTACGGAAACCGTCAAAGAAATGGATAAAAGGAATTTTCGATTGAAGCGTCGAAGCGTGCGAGATCAGCGCCATATCGCCGCACTCTTGCACCGAATCTGCTCCCAAAAAGGCAAAGCCCGTCTGACGGCAAGCCATGATATCGCCATGGTCACCGAAAATGGACAGCCCCTGCATCGCAAGCGCACGTGCCGAAACGTGGAAAACGGCAGGCGTCAATTCGCCGGCAATCTTGTACATATTCGGAATCATCAACAAAAGACCTTGAGACGCCGTAAACGTTGTCGTCAAAGAACCGGTCGTCAATGCACCATGCACCGCACCTGCCGCGCCTGCTTCAGATTGAAGCTCCACAATCTGAGGAATCGTTCCCCAAATATTCATCTGCTTACGAGATGCCCACTCATCGGCAAATTCTGCCATCGGCGAAGAGGGGGTGATAGGGTAAATCGCTGCGACTTCCGAACACGCAAACGCAACACGCGCTGTGGCTTCGTTACCGTCGACCATAATGTATTTGGCCATGAATCTCTCCTTGAATAATAAAGGAGCGTCCGGGAGTCCCGGACGCTCATGTAAGGTTAATTAGGCATTTGCCTTGCAAAACGCACGCACATTCTCAAGCTGTCCTGCCGACCCGAGCTTCACATTCTTCGCGGCAATGAACTTGGCATATTCGTCCATGAAGATTTTGCCAACAGGGCGAAGATCGAAACCTTCGGGATGATCGCGGAAAAATTCGCGGTGCACACGGCACCATACAAGGCGACCATCCGTATCAATGTTAATCTTCGTCACGCCCAACTCTGCAGCACGGCGGAACTGATTGTCATCGACACCTTTAGCACCGTCAAGCTTACCGCCGGCGGCATTGATCCGCGCGACTTCATCTTGTGGCACCGAGCTCGATCCGTGCATCACCAGCGGGAAGCCGGGGACTTTCTTCTGAATTTCAGAAAGCACATCAAAGCGAAGCCCTTGCGTACCGGTGAACTTGAACGCTCCGTGCGAAGTACCAATCGCACAGGCGAGCGAATCACAGCCGGTGGCTTGCGTGAACCGCACCACATCATCCGGATCGGTCAGACAAGAATCTTTCTCGTCCACAGCAACGTGTTCTTCCACGCCGCCCAGCTTGCCCAATTCGGCTTCAACGACGAGCCCTTTCGCATGCGCCAAATCGACGACTCTCTTCGTGATCGCCACGTTCTCTTCAAAAGGCTTGCTCGACGCATCAATCATCACCGAACTATAAAAACCGGAGTTAATGCAATCAATGCAGGAATCTTCGTCACCGTGATCCAAATGCACCGCGAAAACCGCTTCAGGGAAAATCTTGTCGGCGGCACGAATCACATTCTCAAGCATCAATTTATCGGTATAAGAACGTGCGCCCTTAGAAATCTGAATAATGAACGGAGCCTGACTATCAATGGCTCCACGGAAAAGACCCATGCACTGTTCCATGTTGTTGATATTGTAGGCACCAATAGCATACTTGCCATAGGCATGTTTGAAGAGTTCTTTCGTTGTAACGATCATCGTCCGTCTCCTTGTTGGGTTAAAAGATAGCAATGAGTATAGCACGCCCATACAAAAGGGGCAAGAGCTCGACGAGACAGAGAAGCGCCGCGCTACCGCGGCACACGCTCAAGGAACTGTCCGCGGCGCGGCGCGGCGGCATTGAGCTGTCCGCCCATTACGACCGGCGAACCGTTCACCATCACGAGTTCCACTCCTTGCGCGAAGGCGTGAGGGCGCGCGTAATCTGACGTCGCACGATACGCCGCCGGCGTCATCAGCACCAAGTCCGCATAAAATCCGGCACGAATCAACCCGCGCTGCGCAATGGCAAACGCCTCCGCCGGCAGCCCCGTCATCCGATGAATCGCCGCTTCCGGTTCAATCGCCAACGTCTCCGTCAAGACACGGTAAAAGGTTGGATGCGTTCCATAGGCGCGCGGATGCGGATAGTCGCGCCCCAAAGGTCCCCACGGCGCGCGCAGCGACGCATCGGAGCCCGGCATCACCCACGGACGCGACAGAATCGCCTTCATATTTTCTTCACACATTCCAAAGAAAAAGGCGCCGGTGCGACTGCGATCGGCGCGCAAGATCTGCACCACCGTTTCACCGAAGGAGCCGCCCGTCAACTGCATGACATCCGCCAGCGTCCGCCCCGAATAGCGCCGTGTCTCCTCCGTCCATGCGCCGCCAATCATAATCGTAGCCGGATCGTGCGCGTGTGCGTCCAGCGCCGCCGCGATCTGCCGCCGCGTCTCGGCGGCGTCTAACCGCGCACAAATCGCACCATTGCCTCCGGCACTCGCCCAGTCGGGCAAAAGAATATCCAAATCAGTTCCTGATGAAAGATAAGGATAACGGTCACTATGAAGCCACAGACCTTCCGCGCGTGCGCCTTCAATCTTTTCTAACAGTGCCGAAACTTTATTCCAATTAGCACGCCCGCTCGTTTTCAAATGTGAAATCTGCGTCCGAATCCCCGTCACACGCGTCAACGTCAAAACTTCATCCACCGCTTCCAACAGTCTGTCACTCTCACTGCGCATATGTGTCGCATAGTATCCGCCGCGCGCCGCACACGCCTTAGCCAACGTCAGCACTTCTTCCGGCAAACTATGCACGCCCGGATGATAGACCAGCCCCGTGCTCATCCCCCACGCCCCCTCCTCCAACGCCTGCTCCAAATTCCGCACCATTGCCTGCGTCTCCGCGGACGTCGAAGGACGCGGTGCATCGCCCATCACCCCTTTACGGATCGTATTATGACCGGCAAAAAGAATCAGATTCAGCGCCGGACGCGCCGCTTCAAAACAGTTTCGATAATCTGCCACCGTGTCCCAATTCGGACCTTGCGTCTCCCGTCCGGGACGCGCCGCATAGACTTGCGCCTCCCAATCCGACGGCAACCGTGCCGCATTCAACCGCGGTGCCGCAGATCCGCCACACTGCCCCGTGATCTCCGTCGTCACCCCCTGCAAAAGTTTACTCGGTGCCATCGGCTCGATGAGAATGAAGGCATCCGAATGCGTATGCGCGTCAATAAACCCCGGCACAAGCCAACGCCCCGTCGCGTCTATTTCCGTACCCGCCTGCGTTGAAGAGAGATCGCCGACCGCCGCAATACGATCCGCCGCCACGCCGACATCCGCGCAGAAACGTGGCGCACCCGAACCATCCACCACCGTGGCATTCCGAAAGATAAAGTCAAATTTCATAGCACTATAATAACATCTCCGCCACGGAATGAAGCGCCAACGCCTCCGTCCACCCGCCGCCACGCACACGCACGCCTCTTTCGCTCCTTTTGGCTCCGATGGTATGCGCCTTGCATATAAATGCGTTATCATATGCCACCGATGGAGCACTTGCGCACGAGAAGCAGAATAAAGGATCGCGATGCAACAAGTACATTATTCAAATTTCAAAGAGACATTGATTGCACGCGGTGTCTTATCCGCCGAGCAAGCTACAACGGCAGTGGCGGAGGCAGAAGCGGCACAGCTTCCACTGGAACGTCATCTCCTTAAAACTGGACTCCTCACCGCCGAGCAACTCACGCTTTCCGCGGCGGCCTATTTCAATATGTTGCCGATTGCCTTGCCGGTCAACTTTCCCATTTCTGAGAATTTCTTTGGCTTTGCCGACCTTGACTTTTGGAAACGTGTCCACGCGCTGCCGCTGATGCGTGTCAGCGATTTGCTCACCGTTGTTTTTGCCGACCCCTTCGATCTCTTCGCACAGGAAGAAGTGGCGACGATCACGCAGCTGCGCATTCTTCCGCTCGCCGCCACCGAACCGAATATGAAGGCGCTGTTCACGCGATTGAAAGAACAAAGCGCCGCCGCCAATCCGTTGCTGGCGATGGAAAATGTAATGAAGGTCAGCACTGAAGACCTCGACTTTGCCAGCAAAAGTACAGCGCGTAATAATTCACTTGAAACGCTTGATGAAGCGCTCGAATCGGGCGAAAGTGCGCCGGTCATTCGCATGGTTAATATTATGATGCTCGAAGCGTTGCGAACCGGCGCGAGCGATATTCACTTTGAAGCGATGGAAAAGAGCTCCCGCCTCCGCTATCGTATTGACGGCGAACTCACCGAACGTCCCGCACCGCCGAAAGCACTCCATGACGCCGTCGTTTCACGTATCAAGATTATGGCAGACCTCGATATTGCCGAACGGCGCGTACCGCAAGACGGACGTTTCAAAATCCGTGCACTCAATAAAGAAGTCGATATCCGTGTCAGTATTCTGCCGACCATTCACGGCGAGAAAATCGTCATGCGTACGCTCGATAAAGCCAACCTTGCGCCGAGTTTGGCGTCGCTGGGGCTTGATCCGTTCGCCTACGATGCGATGAAATATGCCATTGACCAGCCGCACGGCATTATTCTGGTGACCGGTCCGACCGGCTCCGGTAAGACGACGACCCTTTACTCCTGCCTGCAAGACCTCAATCAACCGAACGTCAACATTGTGACCGCCGAAGACCCCGTCGAATACGAATTGCCCGGCGTCAATCAAGTACACGTCAATCAGCAAGTCGGGCTGACCTTCGCCTCCGTCTTGCGTTCGGTGCTGCGTCAAGACCCTGATATTGTGCTTGTCGGTGAAATTCGAGATGGTGAAACTGCCGACATTGCTGTAAAAGCGGCACTCACCGGTCACTTGGTGCTCAGCACGCTGCACACCAATACGGCGATCGGTGTCATCGCGCGTCTAATTGACATGGGCATTCAACCGTTTATGTTAGGTTCGTCGCTGATTTGCGCTCAAGCGCAGCGTCTTTATCGCCGCCTCTGCCCGATCTGCCGTCAACCGTGTGAAAATATTGATGCCGAAGTCCTTCGCGTCAATCACATTGACCCCGATTTCTTTGACGGTTCGACCATTTATGAGCCGGGCGATGTACCCAACTGCCCCAAATGCCACGGCAAAGGTTATAAAGGCCGTGGTGCTATTATGGAAGTGCTGCCGATTAGTGAGGCGATTCGGAGTATCATTATCCGCGGCGGCAGTTCGCAAGAATTGCACGCCGCAGCGACACTCGAAAAGATGATTATGCTCAAAGAAGCCGGATTAGGCAAAGTACGGCAAGGGCTCACCTCCCTTTCTGCCGCGCTTGAAGTCACCGGTGGCGAAGACTAAATCAAGAAGGATGAGAACGATGGACGAGAAGCAAAAACGCACGACGGTACACGTCAAAGGTGCCGGCGAAATCCGCAAGAAAGATTTGATTCCTTTCACGCGTCAAATGTCAGGCATGCTCAATGCCGGTATGTCCGTACTCGCGGCACTGTCGGCACTCGAAGAGCAATGCTCCAATCCCAATTTCAAAATCGTGCTGATTCAACTGCGCGAACGCATTGAAGGCGGCGCGCCGTTCTCCGATGGTCTCGCCGACTTCCCCCAACTCTTTGACGAAATGTACGTCAATATGGTTGCCGCCGGTGAACGCAGCGGACAGTTCGCCCCCGTCTTACGCCGCTTGGCAGACATTCTTCACTCCTCCGCCCGCCTCGTGCGCAAAGTGAAATCTGCCCTCACCTACCCCGTCGTCATTCTCTCAATGGCACTCTTAATTGCCGCCGGATTGATTACGTTCATTCTCCCCGTTTTCGTCGGAATGTTTAGCGACTTCGGCGCCGAACTGCCCGGTCCCACGCAAGCACTTCTGGACGTGAGCGACTTCATCCGCGGCTACTGGTACATTCTCATCGGCGCCGCGATTGCCGGCGGCTTTGCCTTCAAAAAGTGGGTCGCCTCCGACAAAGGAATGTACGCATTCGCCAAATTCCGTTTGAAGATGCCAATCTTTGGAGAACTCAATCTCAAAGTCGGCATCGGCCGTTTCTGCCGTCTTTTCGCGCAAATGCTCACCAGCGGCGTGCCTATTCTGGAATCAATGGAGATTGTTTCCCGTTCGCTCGGCAACAAAGTACTGGAAGCGTCCATTCAGTCTGCCAAATTTGAAGTCGAGCAAGGCAATACGCTGAGTGCTTCACTCGAGGGCAAACCGTTCTTGCCTATCCTGATGTACCGTATGATTGCCGCCGGTGAAAAGAGCGGGCGAATCGATGAAATGCTCTCCAATATTGCCGACACCTACGATGAAGAAGTCGAATCGTCACTTTCGACGCTCACCTCTCTAATGGAACCGCTCTTAATGATGTTCCTCGGTGTCGTCATCGGCGGTATTGTCGTCGCGATGTTCCTACCGATCTTCAAGATGGGTTCCGTCGTCGGGTAAGCGCTACAAAAGAAGCTACGAAGAAGCGCTGCACCT